>NZ_JBEZNQ010000012.1:0-147834 GCF_040653315.1 Streptomyces sp. NPDC047981
TGGATGGAGTGCATCCCGTAGGTGTTCATGTAGTACGGGAAGCGGGAGGAGCAGCCGATGCCGGAGACGAAGACGATGTTCTCCTTCGCCAGGCCCAGTTCCGGCATGAACCCCTGCACGGCCGCGAGGACGGCGTAGTCACCGCAGCCGGGGCACCAGCGCACTTCCTGGTCGGACTTGAAGTCCTTCATCGACTGCGCCGCTTCGGCCTTCGGCACGAGGGAGAGCAGGGTGGGGGTGTCAGCCATGGATGGCCTCCTCGAGAACCGTCGCGAGCTGCTCCGCCTTGAAGGGCATGCCGTTGACCTGGGTGAAGGAATGGGCGTCGACCAGGTACTTGGCCCTGATCATCATGGCGAGCTGGCCGAGGTTCATCTCCGGGACGACGACCTTCTCGTAGCGCTCCAACACTTCCCCGAGGTTCCTCGGGAAGGGGTTGAGGTGGCGCAGGTGGGCCTGGGCGATGGGGTGCCCGGCGCGGCGCAGCCGGCGGACGGCGGCGGTGATGGGCCCGTAGGTGGAGCCCCAGCCCAGGACCAGGGTCTTCGCGCCGTCCGGGTCGTCGACCGTGAGGTCGGGGACCTCGATGCCGTCGATCTTGGCCTGGCGGGTGCGGACCATGAACTCGTGGTTGGCCGGGTCGTAGGAGATGTTGCCGGTGCCGTCCTGCTTCTCGATGCCGCCGATGCGGTGTTCGAGACCGGGGGTGCCGGGCACGGCCCAGGGACGGGCCAGGGTCTGCGGGTCGCGCTTGTAGGGCCAGAAGACCTCGGTGCCGTCGTCCAGGGTGTGGTTCGGTCCGGTGGCGAACGCCGTGGTCAGGTCCGGGAGTTCCGCCACCTCGGGGATGCGCCAGGGCTCGGAGCCGTTGGCGAGGTAGCCGTCGGAGAGGAGGAAGACCGGGGTGCGGTAGGTGAGCGCGATCCGGGCGGCCTCGATCGCCGCGTCGAAGCAGTCCGCGGGCGTCTTCGGCGCGACCACCGGCACCGGGGCCTCGCCGTTGCGGCCGTACATCGCCTGCAGCAGGTCCGCCTGCTCGGTCTTGGTCGGCAGGCCCGTCGAGGGGCCGCCGCGCTGGATGTCCACGATCAGCAGCGGCAGTTCCAGCGACACCGCGAGCCCGATCGTCTCCGACTTCAGCGCCACACCCGGCCCTGAGGTGGTGGTGACCGCGAGGGAGCCGCCGAACGCCGCGCCCAGCGCCGCACCGATACCGGCGATCTCGTCCTCGGCCTGGAACGTGCGCACACCGAAGTTCTTGTGACGCGACAGCTCGTGCAGGATGTCCGACGCCGGAGTGATCGGATACGAACCCAGATACAGCGGCAGATCCGCCTGCTGCCCCGCCGCCACGAGCCCGTACGACAGGGCCAGGTTCCCGTTGATGTTGCGGTACGTCCCGCTCGGGAACGCCTTCGTGGCCGGAGCGACTTCGTACGAGGCCGCGAAGCTCTCCGTGGTCTCGCCGAAGTTCCAACCCGCCCGGAAGGCAACGATGTTGGCCTCGGCGATCTGCGGCTTCTTCGCGAACTTCTGCCGCAGGAACGTCTCGGTGCCCTCGGTGGGCCGGTGGTACATCCAGGACAGCAGCCCGAGCGCGAACATGTTCTTGCTCCGCTCGGCCTCCTTCCGCGACAGCCCGAAGTCCTTCAGCGCCTCGATCGTCAGCGTCGTCAACGGCACCGGATGCACCCGGTAGGCGTCCAGCGAACCGTCCTCCAGCGGAGACGTCGCGTAGCCCACCTTCGCCATCGCACGCTTGGCGAACTCATCGGTGTTCACGATGATCTCGCCGCCCCGCGGCACATCGTCGATGTTCGCCTTCAACGCCGCCGGATTCATCGCGACCAGCACGTTCGGCGCGTCACCCGGGGTCAGGATGTCATGGTCGGCGAAGTGCAGCTGGAACGAGGAGACACCCGGCAGCGTGCCGGCAGGAGCCCTGATCTCGGCCGGGAAGTTCGGCAGCGTCGACAGGTCGTTCCCGAACGACGCCGTCTCCGAGGTGAACCTGTCACCCGTCAGCTGCATACCGTCACCGGAGTCACCGGCGAACCGAATGATCACCCGATCGAGCTGGTGCACCTCTTTGCGGGTCGGTGCCCGCTCGCTCAACGTACCGGTGTCCGTCATGGGTTGTCCTTAGGGGAGAGGAGAGGGAGCCGTGGCGAGGGCGATGGCGGCCGCGTACGAGGGCAGGGGCGTCGGCACGTCGTGCACGGCGAAGTCGGCCAGCTCGGCCGGGATCTCGGACCCGCCCACGTAGGGGTCCGCTACGCCGTACGCGAGGCCGACCCCGGTCGCCTTCAGGTACGCCTCCTTACGGGTCCACACCCGGGCGAGGGCTCCGGGTCGGGCCGCGTCCGGGAGTGCGCGCAGGGCACTCTGCTCGCGCGGGTGCAGGGACGGCAGGAGTTCGTCGGTGATGGCGAGGCGTGGAACGCCCTCGACGTCGGCGCCCACCTTCACCCCCGAGACGGCGATCAGGGCGAGCCCGTCGCTGTGCGAGAGCGAGAAGTGCGGTCCGCCGCCGGCCAGTGCGGGCCGCCCGTGCGGCGCGCCGCAGCACGGGCAGTCCTCGCGGACCAGGCCGAGCGCCTCGGGGGCGAGCCCCGTGTACCCGCCGAGGACGAGCCGCAGTCCGATGTGGGCGGCCCGGTAGCGGTGCCGGTCGCCGGGACGGCGCAGGCGGGCCGACCGCTCCCGTTCCTCCGGGCTGAGCGGCGTCTCCTCGGCCGCCACCGGGTGGCCGCCGACGATCTCGCGGTCGGTGTCCAGCCACCACAGGGCGACCTCGCCGCCCTGTGGCGGCCGGCCCGGCTCCGGAAGGGCGCTCTCCGGAACATGCAGAGCGGGAAAGGCGGCGCGGGCGGCGCCGAAGGCCTCGACGGTCCGAAGGCTCTCAGCCATCGACGCCGCCCGCCCCTGCGAGTTCGCGGATCGTGGGCGTACGGAACAGGTCGCGCAGCGGTACGGCGGGCAGTCCGCGAGCGCGCAGCGCGGCGCTGATGCGCACCGCGAGCAGGGAGTTGCCGCCGAGCTCGAAGAAGTCGTCGTCGAGGCCGACCGGCGTCCCCAGCATCGCCGACCAGACCTCCTGGAGCACCGCCGCCTTGCCCTCGCTCCCGGCCGCGCCGTCGCCGGCACCGTCGCGCGCGCCCTCGCCCGCCACCGCGGCGGCGGCCGGCGGGGGCGTCGCCGTCCGCGTCGGCTCCGGGAGCCGGACGGTGTCCAGCTTCCCGTTGGTGGTCAGCGGCAGGGAGTCGAGCGGGGTGACGGTCGCCGGGAGCATGTACGCGGGAAGGACGGTCGCGGCCCGCTTGCGTACCCCTACGGGGTCGAGGTCCGCCGGGACGACGTACGCGTCGAGGCGTGCGGTCGCCGGGTCGGCCGGGTCGTCGCGGCGGACCACCACGGCCGCGGCGCGGACGTCGGGGTCCTCCAGGAGGACGGACCGGATCTCGTCCAGCTCGATGCGGAAGCCGCGGATCTTCACCTGGCTGTCGATGCGGCCCAGGTGTTCGAGGGTGCCGTCGGGGCGCAGCCGGCCGAGGTCGCCGCTGTGGTACTGGCGGCCCTCCGCGTACGGGTCGGCGGTGAAGCGGGCGGCCGTGAGTTCGGGCTGCCCGAGGTAGCCGAGGGCCACGCCCGCGCCGCCGACGCGGATCTCGCCGGTGACGCCGGGCGGGACGAGCCGGCCGCGCGCGTCGGTCACGTACAGGTGCCAGCCGGGCAGCGCGGGGCCGACGGACTTCGAGCCCGCGAGGGCCAGTTCGCGCGTGAGCGTCTGCGCGGTGACGTGCACGGTGGTCTCCGTGATGCCGAACATGTTGACCATGCGGCACTCGTCCTCGGGGTGCCGGTCGAACCAGCGCAGCAGCATGCGGGCGTCGAGCGGCTCGCCGCCGAAGACGACCAGGCGTACGGCGAGGGCGGCGTGGTCGGTCTCCAGGAGCTGGGAGAAGGCGGAGGGCGTCTGGCTGAGGACGGTGACGCCCTCGCGCCGCAGCAGGTCGCGGAACTCCTCGGGTTCGCGGGAGACGAGGTACGGGACGACCACGAGCCGGCCGCCGGTCAGCAGACAGCCCCAGATCTCCCAGACGGAGAAGTCGAACGCGCCGGAGTGGAAGAACGTCCACACGTCGTCCGGCCCGAGGCCGTACTCCTCGCGGGTCGCGTCGATCAGCGCGCCGACGTTCCGGTGCGGGACGACGACGCCCTTGGGGCGGCCGGTGGAGCCGGAGGTGTAGATGACGTACGCGGGGTCGTCCGGGCCGTCGGCGCCGGGCAGCGCGACGGAGTCGGTGGAGTCGGTGGAGTCGGCCGTCAGGAGGTCGTCGGGGGTGACGGGCTCGCCCGCGCCGGCCGGGTACTCGGTGTGCCGGGTGATCACCAGTTCGAGGCGCGCGTCCTGCGCGGTGTGGGCGAGGCGGTCGGCCGGGTACGCCGGGTCGGTGGGGACGTAGGCCGCGCCCGCCTTGAGGACGCCGAGCATGGCGGCGACGATCTCGTCCGTGCGCTCCAGGCAGATGCCGACCCGGTCGCCGGGCGCGACCCCGCGGGCCACGAGGCCGTGGGCCAGGCGGTCGGCCAGACGGTCGAGTTCGCGGTAGGTGAGGGTCGTCGTGCCGTCGCCGACGGCCGGGGCGTCGGGGCGTTCGGCGACCACCCGCGCGAAGGCGTCGGTCAGCCGCTCCGGCGCGCCGGTCAGGACGGCGGCGGGCCGGCCGAGGGCGGCGACTCGCTCGCGCTCGGCGGCGTCGAGGAGTTCGGCGTCATCGGCGCGGAGGGCCGGGGTCTGGCCGAACTGGCCCAGGACATGGGCGAGATGGCGCAGGAATCCGTCGACCGTCTCGGGAGTGAAGTGGCTGCTCCGGTACGCGGCCCAGAGTCGCGGGCCGCCTTCGCCCGCACCTCCGTCCTGCAGCACCGTGACCGTGAGCGGGAACGGCGGTGCCAGGCAGGGCAGGTACTCCCCCGTGTGCGGGAACGGGCCTGCCCCCAGGGCCGGTTCGAGCAGGCCGACGATGACCGGGCGGTCCGTCGGCGACGGTACGGCGGCGAGCAGCGAGGCGAGCGTGGCGTCCGCCGGGACGGTGTGGGTGAGGGCTCCGCGCCGATCGGTGGCGAGGGTGATGTCACCGGTGGCGCCGTGGCCCTCGTAGCGGTGCAGGGTGAGGGCGAGGGCGGCGCGCAGCGCGGCCGGGTCCGCCTCCGCCGGCAGGTCGAGGGAGCGGGTCGCCCAGGCGGTGGCGCCGCTCGTGCCGCCGCCCCAGTCAGGCGCCGGGCCGGTGCCGACGGGCCGGATGACGGCCTCGGACCCGGAGGCATCGGAACCGGCGGCCTCGGAACCGGACCCGGCGGCCGCGGCCCCCTCGGTCACGGTCGCCGCCGCCCCCTCCGAGATGATCGCCGGGTCCGAGCCGTCGACGAGGACGGCGGCCAGGCGGGTGAGGGCGTTCCGGTCGAGCACCGAGCGGTCGGCGACGAGGATCAGGTCCTCGACGCCGTCCGCGTGGCCCAGCAGCACGCACCGAACGGCCGGGGTCGGCCGGTTCAGCTCGGTCTGCCGGCGGCGCAGAGCCGCGGGCTCGTCGGCGCCGGCGGCGACGTCCTCCACCCACAGCCGCCAGGGGCCCGCCGCACCCAGGCGGGCGGTCAGCTCGGCGGCGGTCACCCGACTGCTCAGCCGGACGCGTAGGGCGTGGCAACGCTCACCCACCATGGGGTGTCCTCCCTCTCAACTCTCACAAAGGTCACAACTGCTGGTCCCGCGCGGGTCAGCGCGCGGTGAAGCCGCCGTCCACGGTCACGACGGAGCCGGTCACCTGCCGGGCGTCGTCCGAGACGAGGTAGACGACGGCGGCGGCCACGTCCTCGGGCTCGATCAGGGCGTTCATCGGCTGCGCCTCGGTGAACGTCTGCTCGTGCTCGCCCACCTCCACCTCGAGGGCGCGGGCGATCTCCGCGAGCATCCGGCCCTCGGCGGTCGAGTCGTCGCGCACCGAACCGGGACAGACGGCGTTGACCCGGACCTTGGTGGGCGCGTAGTCGAGGGCCGCGGCCTTCGTCAGTCCGATGAGGCCGTGCTTGGCGGCGACGTAACCGGCGAAGTGCCGGTAGCCGACCAGTCCGGCCGTCGAGGAGATGTTGACGATGGAGCCGGAGCGGCGGGCGCTCATCGCCCCGGCGACGGTACGGATCACCCGCCAGGCGCCGGACAGGTCGACGTCGATCATCAGCGCCCACTCGTCCTCGCCGATCTCGTGCGCCGGCCTGCCGGACGGGGCCGCGATCCCCGCGTTGTTGACGGCCGCGTCGATGCGGCCGAAGCGGTCCTCGGCCAGGGCCACGGCGGCCTCCACGGAGGACAGGTCGCGGACGTCGCAGGCCGCCGTGAGCACGGCGGCGCCGTTCTTGCGGCAGAGCGCGGCGGTGTGTTCCAGCTGGCCGCGGGTGCCCAGCGGGTACGGGACGCCGTCGAGGTCCTCGCAGAGGTCGAGCAGCGCCAGGTCGGCGCCCTCGGCGGCGCAGGCGACGGCGGTGGCGCGGCCCAGGCCCCGGGCGGCGCCGGTGACGAGGACGGTCTTGCCGGTCAGACGCACAGTTCCGCCTCCTCGGCCGAGGCCGCCAGCTCCTCGGCGACGATCCGGAGCAGCTCCGGGGCCGACTCGGTGAGGTACATGTGGCCGCCGTCCAGCTCGACATGGCGGTGGCCGCTGTCCGTGGTGCGGTCCCACGCCTCGGCCTCGGCGCGGCGGACGAGGGTGTCGGCCGCGCCGCGCAGCGTGGTGACCGGGACCGACAGGGTCCGGTCGTCGGCGGGTGCGTAGGACTCGTGCATCTCCACGTCGGCGCGGAGCGTGGGCAGGACCAGCTCGCGCAGTTCCGGGTCGTCCAGGGCCTCGTCCGCGTAGCCGGCGAACTCGTTGACGCGCGCAAGGAACGCGTCGTCGTCGAGACCCGTCGCGCGGGCGGCACGCGGTTCGGCCGGGTGCGGGGAGCCGCTGGCGAAGAGCCGTACGAGCCGGACGTCCGGGGTGGTCGCGAGGCGCCGGGCCAGCTCGTACGCGAGGACCGCGCCGAGGCTGTGGCCGTAGAGCGCGACCCGGCGCGGGCCGGCCTCGTCGGGCAGGGCCGCGAGGGCCGTCAGGAGGTCGGCGTGGAGGGCGTCGGCGGCGGCGTGCGCGTCGCGGAACGGCTCCTCGTCGATGAGGCGTTCGCGGCCGGGGAGCTGCAGCGGCAGGACGTCGAGGCCGAGCGGCTCGGCGTGGCGCTGCCAGGGACGGTAGAAGGAGGCTCCGGCGCCGGCGAAGGGCAGGCAGACGAGGGTGATGCGGTCGGACGACATGTCAGTGTTCCCCGATGTGGTCGGCGGCGGCGGTCGGCTCGGCGGCCGCGGGCTGGGGCTCGGACTCGGCAGCGGGCTCGGGCTCGGGTGCGTCGGCCGGCAGGCGGACGTCGTAGGTGATCGGGAGCTTCACCAGGCCACGGCTGGTGGAGTTGTCGAAGAGCCACTCCAGCTCCTCGGCGGGCACGGCCAGCCGCAGGCCGGGGAGGCGGCGCAGCAGGGTCGTGAACGCTATCTGGCCCTCGACCCGGGAGAGCGGCGCGCCGACGCAGAAGTGCGGGCCCTGGCCGAAGGCGAGGTGGCGGTTGGCGGTGCGGGTGATGTCGAGCCGGTCCGGGTCGTCGAACGCCTCGGGGTCGCGGTTGGCGGAGCCCATGAGCAGGTGGACGAAGGCCTCCTTGGGGATCGGGCAGCCGCCGATCTCCATGTCCTCGGCGGCGACCCGCAGGGTGCCCCGGTAGACGGGCGACTCGAAGCGCAGGAACTCCTCGACCGCCGAGCCGGCCAGGTCGGGCCGGGAGCGGAGCAGTTCGAGCTGGTCGGGGTGGGTGAGCAGGGCCTGGACGCCGTTGCCGATGAGGTTGGCGGTGGTCTTGTGTCCGGCGATGATCAGCAGGACGAGCGTGGAGACCAGCTCGTCGTTGGTGAAGCGGCCCTCCTCGTCGGCGGCCCTGAGCAGGATGCTGACCAGGTCGTCGCCGAGGTCGGCGCGCCGGTCGGCGAGCAGGTCGAGCAGATAGCGCTCGATGTTCTCGCTGGCGTCCTTGAGCTTCTCGTTGGACTCGGCGTCCGGGTACGGGGCGCCGCTCAGCCAGTTGCCCCAGCTGTGCAGCTGCGGGCGGTCGTCGACCGGGACGCCGAGGAACTCGCAGATGACGCGCATCGGCAGGGAGAAGGCGAACTCCATCAGGTTCACTTCACCGTGCTCGGGCAGGGCGTCGATCAGCTCGTCGGTGATCTCCTGGATGCGCGGGCGGAGCAGCTCCATCCGGCGCGGTACGAAGGCGCGGCTGACGAGCTTGCGCAGCCGGGTGTGCTCCGGCGGGTCGGCGGTGAGCATGTTGCGGATGAGGACGGGACTCGCGTCCTTGACGAGGTCGCGGAACCAGGCGGGGGCGTTGTCGATCTGCTTCGACAGCCTCGGGTCGCTGAAGGCCTTGAGCGTGGTCTCGTAGTCGGCGACGACGTACCCCTCGCCGCCCACCGGGTAGTTGATCGCGTGGACCGGGCAACCGGAGGCACGCAGCTCGGCGTTGGGGGTGTGGAGGTCGTTGCCCTCGGGCGCGGTGAAGAACTCGGGGGGCAGCTGGTCCGTGGTGCGGGGCAGCTCGGTGGTCATCGGGCTTCTCCTTCCTTGTCGGAACGGTCGCTCTCGGGAGTGGTGGCGTCGGCGATCGGTGCCGCGTCGGTCGCGGAGGTGTCCGCGTACGCCTCCGGGGGCGCCAGGTTGCGGATGCGCGGGCTGAGCGTGGGCAGCGCGGCGAGGCCGGAGACGACGGCCATGACGGTGAACACCCAGACCGGGCCGGCCGCCTCGAAGACGGTGCCGATGGCGAAGACGCCGACAGGGGCGGCGATCATCGACATGAACATCACCGCGCCGAGGACCCGGCCCTGCGCCTTGTCGGGCACCATCGCCGCCAGGTAGGCGAGGAACAGCGCGCTGGTGATGGGGCCGCGCAGGAACACGCAGGCGACGATGATGCCGAGCGGGACGAGGCCGGAGACGTTCGCGAGCAGGATCGCGGCGACCGGGCCGATCCAGGCGGCGGCCAGGAAGAGCTTGGCCGGGGCGACCTTCTTGATGACCGGTCCCGCGACGAGCGAGCCGACCAGGCCGCCGATGCCGGCGATGGACAGCAGCATGCCGGTGAAGCTCGCGGAGGCGCCCCGGCTCTCGGCGGTGGCGATCAGAGCGAGGAAGACGCCGGAGTGGGTGAACGCCATGTTCGAGCCCATGATCCAGACGATCAGCAGCCGCAGGACCGGCTGGTTGCCCAGGATCTTGAAGCCCTCGGCGGTGTTGCGCTTCTCCCCCGGGGTGATCTGCTCCACCTTCATCGGCTTGCGGATGAAGAGCAGCAGGACCGTGGAGACGAGGAAGCCGATCGAGGCGCTCAGGAACGGGAACGCGCGCGCCACGCCGAACAGTGCACCGCCGACCGGCGGGCCGCCCATGGTCGCCGCGAAGTAGCGGACCTGGTTCTGGGCGGTGGCCTGGGTGAGCTGGGAGGGCGGGACGAGCTGCTTGATGGCGGCGAGTCCGGTGGGGTTGGAGATGCCCAGGCAGGCGGCCGAGCCGACCGCGACGGCGAAGACCAGGACGGGGTGGGTCTGGTCGGCGAAGATCAGCAGGCTGAAGACGCCGAGCAGGACGACCCGGACCAGGTTGCAGATGATCATCAGTAGCCGGCGGTCCATCCGGTCGGCGAGCGTGCCGCCGGGAATGGACATCAGGCTGGCGGTGATGAGCTGCGCCGAGCCGACCGCGCCCGCGTAGAAGGCGGAACCGGAGGAGGCGAGGATGAGCAGCGGGTACGCCACCTCCGCGGTCTCCTTGGCGAGCGCGGCGAACGCCTCGCTGGTCCACAGCGCCTGGAAGTCGCGGTTCTTCAGGAGCGGCTTCTCGGCGGGCTCCTTCTTCCGGCTCTCCCCTCCGTCCGGGACCGTCGCCTCGTCCGGGGCCTTCGCCTCGTCCGGGGCAGCCGTCGCCTCGTCCGCAGCGCTGCCGGGCGGTGTCTGCGAGACCGTCATGAGTCCTTCCTCTCCTTGGATTGCTCTGTGAGTGCTTCGTCGAGGCGGGCGGCGAGCTCGTCGACGTACGGGGGCCGCAGCATCGACCAGTGGTCGCCCGCGACCGGGACCACGCGCAGCCCCGCCGGGTGGAGACCTGCCAGGCGCCGCGCGAGCCGCGCGGCCGCCCGTGGGTCCGTGTCCGCCTTGAAGAGCACGGCCGGGCAGTTCACCGGGCCGGGTCTGTGGGCCAGTACGGCGGCCTGACCGGCTAGGAACCGGCGGCGCACCTCGGGGTCGCGGCGCAGCGCTCCGGCCGTCGGACCCACGCGGAGCAGGGTGTCGAGGCCGGCCCGTACCCCGCCGAGCAGGAAGTCGGGGGCGGCGGCGACGGGGAGCGGACGCGTGTCGGGTACGTAGCCGTCGAGGGAGACCAGGAGGTCCACCTCCCGCCCCCGGCCGATGAGCAGCCGGGCCGTCTCCTGCGCGACGACGGCGCCGAAGGACCAGCCGCCGAGGGTGTACGCACCTGTCGGCTGGGCCCGCAGCAGGGTGCGGGCGTGCGCGGCGGCGAGGGCCCGGATCGTTCCGGCCCGTGCCGCGGACCGTTCCAGGGCCAGGACCGGGCGGTCGCCGTCGGGAGCGAGCCGGGTGGCCAGCTCCCGGTAGGGCAGGGCGTTTCCGAGGGCGTCCGCGACGAGGAAGAACGGGCGGCCGGTCCCTTCGCGGAGGGTGGCGACGCCGGGGGGCATCGCGGTGCCCGGGTCGCTCCGGCCGGGCAGCCGTCGCTCGACGAGTTCGAGGAGCCCGGCGAAGGTGCCCTTCAGGACGAACTCGGTGACGGAGACCTCCGCGCCGAGCCGCTCGCGGACGGCGGTGGTCAGGGCGAGGGCGAGCAGCGACTCGCCGCCGAGGACGAAGAAGTCGTCCCCGTCCCCGACCGCCGGGACGCCGAGGGTCTGCCGCCAGATCTCCTCGAGGACCCGACGCGGGGATGCCACGACCACGGCGGCCTTCGCGGCGCCCGCGGACCTCACGGCCTCCGCGCGCCGCGCTGCCGGAACCCCCCGTACCGGGGTCGCGCCGGAGGCCGCACCCGAGGCCGTGCCCGGGGCCGCCTCCGGGCCCGGATCCGGGTCCTCCCCCAGGAACGGGTGGGCGGGCAGGGAGCACCGCAGGGGGCGGTCCTCGGGGTCGGCGTACCGGTTCTCCACGAGCGTGTCGAGGGCACCGTCCACGCCGAGTTCCCAGAGGGCGCCGAGCGCGTCGAGCAGTCCGGACTCGGGCTCGACCCGGCCGCCCGGGGCGAGCCGTACGGTCCGGTGGCGCGGGTTCCAGCCGGGCGCGACCCGCAGCGAGCCGGTCATCGAGCCGCCGGGGCCCAGCTCCAGGTACGTCGTGCAGCCGGCGGCCAGCAGGGTCGCGGTGCCGGCGTCCAGCCGGACCGGCTCGCGCAGGTGCGCGGCCCAATGGCCGGGGGTGACCGCGGACTCGGGATCGGCCCAGTCGCCCGTGGTGTTGGAGATGTACGGCAGCCGTGGCGGGCGGGCGGGCATCGACGACAGATGGTCCCGCACCGCCTCGGCTGCCGAGTTCATGGCCGGCGAGTGGAAGGCCCGCCGGGTGTGGACGGGGGTGACGCGCAGTCCGGTGAGCGCGTCCCCCGCGAGAAGGAGGTCCATGGCGGCTTCGGGGCCCGAGAGGACCGCCGAACCGTTTCCTCGTACGGCGACGGTGACACCGCAGCCCGCGGGCAGCCGGGCCTCTACATCGGCGGGGGCCGCCTCGACCACGGCCATCCGGCCGGGGCCGGCGTCGCGCATGGCCACCGCGCGCCGGTGGACCAGGCCGACGGCGTCGGGCAGGCTCCACACCTCGGCGAGCGCGGCGGCGGCGTACTCGCCGATGCTGTTGCCGAGCATGGCGTGCGGGGTGACGCCCCACGCGGCGAGCTGGCGCCCGTAGGCGAAGCCCAGGGCGAAGAGCCCGAGTTGCTGGTGGACGGTGTCCGCGTACCAGTCGTCGGAGTCCGGCGACTCGGCCGCCGCGCTCTCCTCGACCGGGACGACCACGGGATCCAGGTCCACACCGCAGTCGTCAAGGGCGATCTTGCGTATCTCGTCGAAGGCGGCGCGGAACTCCGGCAGCAGCCGGTACGCGGCGTCGCCCGCGGCGCTCTTGAGGGTGCCCTGCCCCGGGAAGAGGAAGCCCACCTTGCCCAACCGCCTCGGAGTGCCGGGCCGTTCGGCCACGGCCGCGCTCGCCGTACGCAGGGCGTCGGCCGCGTGGGCCCGGTCGCGCACGACCACGGCCTGACGCTGCTTGTGGACCCGGCGCCCTGCCAAGGTCCGCACCACCGCGTCGAGTTCGAGGGGCGAAGCCCCCTCGGCCCGCACCTCGGCCGCGAACGCGGCCTCCTCGACCTTCTCCGCCCCCTCGGCCCCCTCGGCCTCGAAACGATCCGCCAGGGCGTCGCCCAGGCGCGCCAGTGCCGCCGGGCTGTGGCCGGACAGCGGGAGGAGCCGCGGTCCGCCGACGCGCCCCCCGGCGCGCCGGCGGGACGACGCGACCGTCGGCGCCTCGATCAGCACCGCGTGCGCGTTGGTGCCGCCGACGCCGAACGAACTCACCGCTCCGGCCCGCCGCTCCTGGCCCTCGCCCAGCTCCCACGTACAGAGGGACTCGGTCACGCGGAACGGTGAACGCTCCAGCTCCAGAAGCGGGTTGGCGGACGTGTAGTGAGCGGTCGGGTAGATCTCGTGGTGCTCCAGCATCAGGGCCGTCTTGATCAGGCCCGTCACACCGGCCGCCGCCCCGGTGTGGCCGATGTTGCCCTTCACGGCGCCGAGCGCGCACCAGCCGGTCGCCGCGCCGGTCGGGCGAGCCGGGCCGAAGACCTCGGTGAGCGCCTGCAGCTCGATGGGGTCGCCGAGCCGGGTCGCCGTCCCGTGCGCCTCCACGTGGCCGATCGCGGTGGCCGGGAGGCCGGCCGCGTCCAGGGCCGCGCGGACGACCTCGCTCTGGCCACCGGCCGAGGGCGCGGTGTACGCCATCTTGTCCGCGCCGTCGTTGTTGACGGCCGTGCCCGCGATGACGGCGGCGATCCGGTCGCCGTCGCGCAGGGCGTCGGCGAGCCGCTTGAGCACGACCACGCCCACGCCCTCGCTGGGGACGGTCCCGGCGGACCGGGCGTCGAACGGACGGCAGTGTCCGTCCGGCGCCAGGATCCCGCCGGGTTCGAAGAGGTAGCCCCACTCGCCGGCCGGCATCACGGTGACACCGCCCGCGAGGGCCGCGTCGCACTCGCCGCCCCGCAGCGCGCCGACCGCGAGGTGGACGGCGGTCAGCGAGGTGGAGCAGGCGGTCTGCACGGTGATCGCGGGGCCGCGCAGGCCGAGCTTGTACGCCACCCTGGTGGCGACGAAGTCCTTCTCCCGCCCGATGTAGCGGGCCAGTTCGCTCAGCGCGGCGTCGTCGCGGCCGGGCCCCGACCGGTCGGCGCCCGCGTAGACGCCGACGCGGCCGCGGAACCGTACGGGATCGAGTCCCGCGTCGTCGACGGCGGTGGCGGCGCACTCCAGGAAGACCCGCTGCTGGGGGTCCATCGCCGCCGCCTCCGCCCGGCTGTAGCGGAAGAAGGACCAGTCGAAGCGGCGGGAGTCCTCGATGACGCCCATGGCCGGTACGAAGTTCTCCCGCCCGGCGTAGGCGGGGTCCACACCGCGCGCGAGCAGCTCCTCGCGGGTGGGGCGGCTGATGCCGTCCCGGCCCGCGCGGAGCAGGGCGCGGAAGGCGCGGACATCGTGCGCGCCGGGCAGCCGGCAGGCCATGCCGACGACGGCGACGGCGTCTTCGAGGGGCATGTCAGACCTCTCCTCCCAGGTCGACGTACAGGTGGTCGAGACCGACGTAGCTGAGGTTGGGGCCCCAGACGGCGGCCTCGTCGGACAGCCGGGCGTGCGGGAACCGCGCGGCCAGCCGGCGCAGCAGGACGGCGGCCTCCAGGCGGGCCAGCGGCGCGCCGACGCAGTAGTGCGGGCCGTGGCCGAAGACGAGGTTCCGCTCCCCCTCCGCGAGCGCGGCGGGGATCGCGGCCGTCCCGCCGGCCGCCCCCGCGGCCGCACTCGCGGTCGCCCCGGTCACCGGGCAGACCGCCGCCGGGGGGACGCTCTCCGGCTCGACCGGCTCGACCTCGTCGAGCGGACCCTGGCCGGTGAGGCTCACGAGCACGAGGTCCCCCTCGCTCAGCCGTGCCCCGGCGAACTCCTGGTCGTGGGCGACGACCCGGCCGAGGTGCCGCAGCGGCGGCTTGCGGACGAGCACCGACTCGACGAGGTCCGTGACCGCGCCCGGCTCGTCGCGCTTGACGGTCTCCCAGAGGCCGGGGTCGCCGAGGGCGGTGAGGACCGTGGAGCCGAGCAGCGAGGCCGTGGTCTCCAGGCCGCCGAAGAGGCACATGGCCCAGGTCGCGGTGGTCCTGGCCCGGTCCTCCGGGGTGTCGGTGGGGAAGCCCTCCATGGCCCGGGCGCCGGCGAGCGCCTCGGCCATCTCCTCCATCACCTGGTGCGCGGCCAGCGCGTGGTCGCGGCGGTACATGGCGCCGATGAACAGCGACAGGGTCCGCGACCAGCGGTGCAGGACGGGCGGGTCCACGTCGACGCCGACGACGTGCGCCATGACCTTGCCCGAGATGCCCTCGGCCACGGCCGGCACGAGGTCCTGCGGGAGGTCGGCGGCGGCCAGTTCGGTCAGGCACTCGTCCGTGATCTCCTCGATGCGCGGCGCGAGCGAGCGCACGTACGAGGCGGACAGCATGCGCTGCACCGGGCGCCGCAGCGCCATGTGTTCGGGGGCGTCGGCCTGCACGAACCAGAGCCGCAGGAACTCGGTGAGTTCCCGGTACTCGGCGCGGGCCGCGTCCGTCATGTAGAGCTGGAAGGAGCGCTCGAAGGTCCCCGAGGCGAAGCCGGGGTGGTTGAGGACCTGCTGGGCCAGGCGCGGGTCGGCGACGACCCAGCAGTCGAGGCCCTCGTCCCACTCGGGGGCCCGGACGCCGTCCGCGGGGGACGGCGCCGGGACCTGTGCCGCGGTACGGGTCATCAGCCCGCGGCCTTCTCGATGAGGGCGCTGAGCCCGGCGGGCGTGGGCGACAGCAGGAAGTCCCGCAGCCGTACGTTCGCGCCGAGCTCCTGCTTGACCTTGCGCATCAGGCGTACGGCGCCGAGGGAGTTGCCGCCGACCATGAAGAAGTCGGTGTCCTCGGTGACCTGGGTGAGCGGGTCGCCGTCGATGACGCCGTCGAACAGCGCGGCGATGCGCTCCAGGTCCACCCGGGCCGGGGCGACGGCCGGGGCAGGGGCGACGGGCGCCTCCGCGACGGGCACCGGCGCCGGGGCCGCGGCGGGCCGCCGCGCCGGGCCGGCCACGGCCGCGAGGGCGCGTCGGTCGACCTTGCCGTTGGCGGTCACCGGGAGCCGGTCCACGACGGCCCACAGGTTCGGCACCATGTAGGAGGGCAGGGCCTCCGCGAGCAGGGCGCGCAGGCCCACCGCGTCGACGGACGCGCCCGGGGCGAGGACCACGGCCGCCACGAGCCGCTTCTCGGCACCGTCGCCGTCGGTCACGATCACCACGGCGTCCTGCACCTCGTCGTGCGCGGCGAGGACGTCGCTGATGGCGCTCAGCTCGACCCGGTAGCCGCGCAGTTTGACCTGGTCGTCGGCGCGGCCGAGGAAGCGGACGCGGCCGCTGGTGTCGACGCGGACGAGGTCGCCCGTGCGGTAGAGCCGCTCGGGGACGTCCGGGGAGAGGTTCCCGAAGACGCGGGCGGTCTCCTTCTCGTCGCCGAGGTAGCCGTCGGCGAGGCCGGCGCCGCTGGTGTACAGCTCGCCGACCGCGCCGGGCGGCAGCTGGCGGCGCCGGGCGTCGAGGACGTACACACGGGTGCCGGGGACCGGGCGGCCGATGGGCAGCGGGCCGTCCACGTCCTCCACGCGGGCCACCGAGTGGGTGGTGGTGAAGGTGGTGTTCTCGGTCGGGCCGTAGCCGTTGGTGAGGACGATGCCGGGGTGCCGGGCGAGCAGCCGGGCGGTGTGCTCGTGGGGCACGATGTCGCCGCCGGTGAGGAGCTGGCGCAGGCCGCCCAGGGAGTCCGGGGCGAACTCCTCGACCAGCCGGAAGAGTCCTGCGGTCAGCCAGGCCACGGTGACCCCGCGCTCCTGGAGGAAGGCGCCCAGCTCGGTCGGCGAGGCGAGCCCGGCCGGGTGTACTTCGAGGGAGGCGCCGGTGAGCAGGGCGCCCCACAGCTCCAGGGTGGAGGCGTCGAAGGAGAGCGGCGAGAGCCGCAGCATCCGCTCGCCCGCGCCCAGGCGGACGTAACCGGCCTCGTGGACAAGGCGGATGACGGCCCGGTGGGGTACGCACACGCCCTTGGGCTGCCCGGTGGAGCCGGAGGTGAAGGCCACGTACGCGAGGCGCGCCGGGTCGGCGGGCGGGGCGGGTACGGCGTCGGCCGGGCCCGGCCGCCAGTCGGGCTCCCAGGTGGCGACGGCGGGGACGCCGAGGCCGGCGAAGCGCTCGGCGACGGTGGAGTCGACGGGGCCGGTGAGGGCGGCGGTCGGCTTCGCCCGCTCCAGGATCTTGGTGAGGTGGCTGTCGGGCAGCGTGGGGTCGATGCCGACGTACGCGGCGCCCGCCCAGGCCACGCCGAGGACGGCGACGGCCTCGGCGACCGAGCGGTCCACCCCGACGAGGACCCGGTCCCCCGGCTCGACGCCGGCGTCGAGCAGCAGCCGGGCCTGTTCGGCCGCCGCCCGCTCCAGCTGCCCGTACGTCAGGGTGTGGGCGGCGTCGCGGACGGCGACGGCGCCGGGCTCGCGCGCCGCGACCTCGCGGAAGAGGGCGTCGAGGGAGGTGACGGGGAAGTCCCGGCCGCTCTCGTTGATCTCGTCCAGGAGCGCGCGGCTCTCCTCGGAGATGCCCCGGACGTCCTCCAGCCGGGCGTCGGGCGCGTCGGCGAGCTGGGCGACCGCGGTCCGGAAGTCGGCGAGGAACGCCTCCGCCTCCGCCTGGCGCCAGACGCTCGTCGCGTACTCCAGGTGTCCGGCGTACGACGGGTCGGCGTGGCCGATGAGCATCGTGAGGTCGAACTGGGAGCCGCCGCCGTGGCCCTCCTCGACGCGTACCCGCAGCGGTCCCGCGGTCAGCTCGCGGGGCACGAGCTGGTCGTGCATGCCGAAGCAGACCTGGACGAGAGGGTGGCAGCCGAGGCTGCGCTCGACGCCGAGGCGGGCGACGAGCTCCTCGAAGGGCAGGTCGCCCGCGTCGATGGCGGCGCCGAGCGAACGGTGCACTCCGCGCAGGTAGTCGGCGACGTCGAGGTCGTCGTCCACGTCCACGCGGACCGGTACGAGGTTGCCCGCGACGGCGACGAGCCGGCGCAGTTCGGAGGAGCCGCGGCCGAGCAGCGGCACGCCGACCAGGAGCCGGCGGGCGCCGGTGCGGCGGGCCAGGGTGAGGCCGAAGGCGCCGAGCAGGAAGGCGTACGGGGTGATGCCGAGCGTGCGGGCCAGGTCGGCGACCCGCTGGGTGACGCCGGGGCCGAGGTCGAGGCCGAGGCGGTCGCCCGCACCGTCCTGGACGGCCGGGCGCTGCTGGTCGGCGGGGAGTTCGAGGACCGACGGCACGCCGTCGAGGTGGGAGCGCCAGAACGCGGTCTGCTCGTCCCAGGCGCCCCGGGCGCGGGTCTCCTCCTGGTGGCGGCGGAGCGCGGCCAGCGGGGTGCCGGGGTCGCGGGGCGCGGCCTCGCCGATCTGGGCGGCTTCGACGGCGAGTTCGGCGTACGTCTCGAATATCTCGCGCAGCAGGTGTCCGACGGCGTAGCCGTCGAGGACCATGTGGTGCGCGGCGAGGACGAGGGCGCCGCGCTCGTCCTCGGCGGCGGCGGGGGCCCAGTGACCGAACCGGTAGGCGGGGGCGGCCGCCAGGTCGAAGGGCTCACGGCCCAGCTCCGCGCCCTCGCGGCGGACCTGGTTCTCGAAGGCCTCTGCCGGGCCGACGTAGGTGTGCCCGACGAGTTCGGGGGTGTGCGCGGGCAGGATCTCCTGGACCACGTCGTCGGCGGTCTCGCGGAAGACGGTGCGCAGCCCCTCGTGTCGGGCGACGGTGGCGGCGATGGCCTTGGTGAGCAGGTCGCGGTCGAGCCGGCCGCCCTCGGTGAAGCAGTGGAAGACGAGGTTGTAGGGGGAGCCGCCGGCGACCCGCTCGATCAGCCACATGCCGCGCTGGGCGGGGGTGAGGGCCTGTTCGGCGCTGCCGGTGAGCAGCTCGGCGGGGGCCGGGTCGGCGGGCACGACAGGCGTGGCGCCGTCGAGGACCCGGCCGAGGGGGGCCTCGCCGAGGAGGTCCATGATGGCGACGCGCAGTCCGAGCTTCTCCTGCAGGACGGCGGCGAGGCGCATGGCGCGCAGCGAGTCGCCGCCGAGGGCGATGAAGCTCTCGTCGCCGAAGGCGTCCGGGCCGTCCGGGAGGTCGAGGACCTCGGCGGCCAGCGCGCGGGCCGTCATCGGGCGGCTCCGGTGGACTGGGTGCGGGCGGCGGCGAGGAGCGCGGCGCGGTCGCCGCCGGCGCCGGGCGCGGCGGCCGGGGCAGCGGCGGCGGCGATCAGCTCGGCCTGGCCCTCGACGGTGGGCGAGCGGAACAGGTCCATGGTGCGGACCTCGCGACCGGAGACCTGGCCGAGCCGCTCGACGAGGAGGACGAGGAGCAGCGAGTCGCCGCCGGACTCGAAGAAGCTGACGTCGTCGGCGACCTCGTCGGTCTCCAGGACCTCGCGCCAGATGGAGCGTACGAGTTCGAGGCGGGCCTCCGGGTCGTCCAGGTCGACGGCGGGGGCGGTGGCGTGGGGGCGTACGGACTCTTCGAGCACGGGATTCTCCGGGAAGGTGGCGAGGTCCGCGGCGCTGCGCCGCAGAGCGTTGAGGAAGTCCTGGACTTCGCCGGTGCCGAACACGTGGACCGGGTAGTCGAGGGACAGCCCGAGCCGCCGTCCGTCGGGCGTGTCCTCCAGACGGACGAACAGGGCCAGGTCGTACTTGATGAACATCGGGTCGAGCGGGCGCAGCCGGCCGGTGGTGCCGGGGACCAGGTCGAGGGACCGGGGCGCCTCGTCGAGGTTGACCAGGACCGGCGACAGTGGCGGCCACAGGGCGTTGCGGTCGGGGTTGAGCGCGGCGGAGACGGCGTCGAGGGGTACGTCGCTGTCGACGAAGGCCTCCATGCCGGCGATCCGTACACCGCCGAGCAGGTCGTGCCAGGTGTCGTCGGCGTCGACGGTGACCCGGAGCACGACGGTGGTCATGAACATCCCGATCACGTCGGCGGTGGCGGGGTCGTCGCGGCCCGGCCAGGCGAAGGCGATGAGGAAGTCCCGCTGGGGCCCGGTGCGGGCGAGGGTCGCGGCGAGGAGCGCGACGCCGACCATGAAGGGCGTGCAGCCCTCTCGGGCGGCGATCTCCATGATCCGCGCGGTGGTCGCGGGGTCGAGGGAGTCGGCGACGGTGGCGCCGAGGAGCGACTCCTCGGTGCCCTCGTGGCCGGTACGGGTGAAGGGCAGGCGCACCTCGGCGGGTGCGCCGCGCAGCCGGTCGACGACCTCGGCGACCTGCTCGGCGATCGCGTCCGAGTCGCGTTCGGCGACGACGGAGGCGGGGTGCGGTGGGGTGGTCAGGAGCGGTTCGGCCCCGTTGGCGACGGCCCGGTAGAGGGCGACGATGTCGTCGAGGAGCATCCCGCGGGAGACCCCGTCGAAGATGATGTGGTGCACGTTGAGGACGAGGAGGGTGCGCTCGGGACCGAGTCGTACGACCTCCGCCCGGGCGGGCGCGTCCTTCGCGAGGTCGAACGGTGCGGAGCACAGGGCCCGTACCAGGTTGTCGACCTCCTCCTCGGTCCAGCCCTCGGCCTCGGCGTCGAGGAAGCCGGGCTCGGCGGGCGCTCCGTCGGTCGTGTACTCGACCTGGCGGCGCTTGACGTCGAGCCGGAAGCGGGCGCGGAGCGAGGGGTGCCGGGAGAGGGACCGTCCGACCGCCGTGACCAGCGCCGCGTGGTCCACGGGGCCGCTGAACTCGACGACCGTGGGGACCAGTTGGGTGGGGCGCAGCAGCTCGTCCCGGTCCAGGACCCAGATGCCTTTCTGCACCCTCGTGGCCGGATACCAGACGTGTCCGGTCGGTGACGTACCGTACGGCGCTGCGGGCAGCACGAATGGACCTCCGAATTCTGTGGGAGCGGTGAGAGCCGTGAGTGGCGGGGGCCTCGCGGCCCGGTGGGGGCCTCTGGACCCGGTGGACGTCAGGGCCCGGTGGGGGCCTCTGGACCCGGTGGACGTCAGGGCCCGGTGGGGGCCTCTGGAGGCCCGGCGGGAGAGCCCCGGGGAAATCAGGGCCCGGTGGAGTCAGAGCCCGGGGAAATCAGGGCCCGGTGGGCCGGCCCGTGGGGGCCGGCGACCCTTTCAGGCCAATGTGGTCGGCCGGGCTCGGCCTCAGCCCCACTGCGAGTCGTCGAGCGGCGCGACCGGGGTCACGGGGGTCTTCGGCGGGGTCGGGCCCCACTGCGAGTCGGCCAGGACGGTGACGGCGGGAGCGTCGGTGGTCGTGACGGCCAGTCCCGCGATGGCCGGAATCGTCAGCGCGAGAACAGCCAGAGCGCGGACGGAAACGTGCTTGAACATCTCTATACCTTGCCTTTTCACTGTGGTCGGAAGTGACGCTGCATGGTTTAGACCTGTGTGGTTCCCCGTCCGGAATCATGCGCTGTCCTGACGGGCCGGGTCACCCGTGATCGGGGAGGATGATCCTGCAATGCGGAAACCAGCAGGGTGGGGAAATGTGCACGAGAGCGGACAATGGAAGCGAAGATCGCACCGTCGAGATCTGCGCGAACGGACTGCAGTACTACGCGGACTCCCTGGGAGGCCGGCCGACAGCGGGCGAATGCCCGCGCTGCCTGCTTGACCTGGGCCTTGTCCAGCGCGTGCCGGACGGGAACCTGGCCCCGATTCCGCCTCGACTGGCCTCGGGCGCGCAGATGGACCGTATGGAACGCGTCATCGAGGAGAAGAAGAACGCCCTCGCGACGATGCGCGCCTCCATCGCCCAGGCGCAGGAGGTCTATCTGGACAGTTACGGCCAGGGGGATTCGCATCTGATTCGCGTCGTGCAGGGGGCCGACGCGATCAGCGCGACGCTTTCGGCGGCCGTACACGCCTGCGAAGAGGAACTCCTGACGGCGCAACCGGGCGGGGGCCGGCCGCAGGAACTGCTGGACAAGGCGCTCGCCAGCGATCTGGAGGCGATCGGGCGGGGGGTCGCCCAGAGAACGATCTACCAGCACACGATCCGCTCCCACCAGCCGACGCTCACCTACGTCGAGCACATCGCCCGGGCGGGCGGCGAGGTCCGCACGCTGGACGAGGTGTTCGACCGGCTGATCGTCTGCGACCGGAAGATCGCCTTCATCCCGGACCCGAGCTCGGAGCGGAGCGAGATCGCGCTCGCCGTGGAGCATCCGGGCGTGGTCCGGTACCTGGTGGGCATCTTCGAGCACGCCTGGCAGCGGGCCTCGCCGCTGCGGAACTTCCCCAGCACCCGGCTGCCCCCGCTGCTGACGGACGAGGTGCGGCGGGCGATCCTGCGGCACATGGTGAACGGCTACACCGACGACGCGATCGCGGCCCGCCTCGGCATGAGCACGCGCAGCGTGGCCAACCACATGCGGTGGGCGGCGGAGCTCTTCGGCAGCCGCAGCCGGGCCCAACTGGCCTATCTGATCGCCAAGAGCGGCTTCCTGGACGACGCCGCCCAGGAGTGACGAGGCGGCCGCGCAGGGGGGCGCTTCACGTTCGTGGCGGTGTCATGTACGTTGTGCCCACAGCACCACCCCCCGCGCGGCCGTCTCCGGCCGCAGCACAGCGCAGACCGGCTGGTTCCCCGTCGCGCCACGCAGGACCCTGCCCCGGATCGTCGATCCCGGTGGCTGCTGGTCCGTCCTTCCGCACGCGCCCCGCGCCGTCGTCTTCGTACGCCGCGAGCCCGCGTGTCCCGGCGCGTTCCCACCGCCCACCCCGGCGAAAGGAAGACGGGTCTTGACCGTCCACGCCACCACACCGTCCGCCACACCACCGTCCGCCGCACCACCCCTCGTACCGCCGCCCGGCTGCCCGATGCACGCGGCGGCCACCGGTCCCGCCGACGCCCTCGACCTGGTCGACCCGAAGCTCTACAGCGACGGGGACCCGCACCCGGAGTGGGCCCGCATGCGCGCGCTCGACACCCTGACCCGGCACGAGGTCGACGCCGACCGCTGGTTCTGGAACGTCGTCCGCTTCGACGACTCCGACCAGGTCCTGCGCGACACCGCGACCTTCACCTCCGAGCGCGGCACCATGCTCGACCTGCTCGGTCTCGACGACCCGGCCAGCGGCAAGCAGCTCGCGGCCACCGACCCGCCCCGCCACACCGAGATGCAGGGCCGTCTCAAGAAGGCCCTGGCCATCAAGTCGGTCGACCGGCAGCGGGAGATGATCCGCGACCTGGTCGTCCCGCTCATCGAACCGCTCGGCGACGGCGGCACGTTCGACTTCGCGCAGGCCATGCTGGCGATGCCGATGTCGGTGACCGGCACCATGATGGGCCTGCCCACCTCGGACTGGTCCTGGCTCAACCGGCTCACCACCGTGTGCATCGCCGCCGACGACCCCGAGTACCAGGACGCGGGCGGCCGGGACGCCACCCTGAAGGCGGCCCACCGGGACCTCTTCGCGTACTTCCAGGACCTGGTCCGGTTCCGCCGCAACAACCTGGGCGACGACCTGCTGAGCGTCCTGATCGCCACCGAGTTCGAGGGCCGGCACATGGCGCCCGACGAGATCGTCGCCAACTGCTACAGCCTGCTGCTCGGCGCCAACGTCACCACCCCGCACGCGCCGAACTTCGTCATGGCCGAGTTCATCGAGTCCGGCGTGCTCCAGGACTGGGCCGCGCACCCGGAGGCCGACGCCACCGGCCTGGAGGAGTCCCTGCGCTGGGCCTCCCCCGTCAACCACTTCCTGCGGTACGCCACCCGCGACATCGAGATCCGCAACACGCTGATCAAGGCCGGGGACGCCGTCGTCGTCTGGCTCGGCTCCGCCAACCGCGACGACCGGGTCTTCACCCGCGGCAGTGAGTTCGACATCCGGCGCAAGCCCAACAAGCACCTCGCCTTCGGCATCGGCCCGCACTACTGCATCGGCCACAGCGTCGCCCGCGTCACCCTCAAGACGCTCTACCACGAGCTGTTCACCCGCTTCGAGGACTTCCGGCCCGCCGGTGCCCCCGAGCGGCTGCGCTCCAACTTCGTCTCCGGCTACAAGCACATCCCGATCACCGCCCGCCCCGCGCGCGGCGGCGACGGCCGGGCACGGAGGACGGCGTGACCACCCCGGCCGCCAGGACGGCCGTCGCGCCGACCGGATCGCGGTGGCTGCGCCGCTTCCACACCGCCCCGGCCGACGCCCCGCGCCTGCTGGTCCTCCCGCACGCGGGCGGCAACGCCTCCTACTACTTCCCGCTCTCGGCGGCCCTGGCCGAGCACGCCGAGGTCCTCGTGGTGCAGTACCCGGGCCGCCAGGAGCGGTTCGGCGAACGGTGCGTGGAGTCCCTGCACGAGCTGGCCGACCTGGTGACCGCCGAACTGCTCGGCGGCCGGGAGGCCTTCCTGGACCGGCCGTTCACGGTCTTCGGGCACAGCATGGGCGCCTCGCTCGCCTTCGAGGTGTCCTGCCGGCTCCGCGACGCGGGCTTCCCGCCCGCCGCGCTCGCCGTCTCCGGCCGGCGGGCGCCGTCGATCGCCGCGCCCGGCGCGGTGCACCTCGCCTCCGACGAGCGGCTGATCGCGGACATGAAACTGCTCGGCGGCACCGACGAGCGGATGCTCGACCACCCCGAGCTGCTCGCCGCGATCCTGCCCGCCGTCCGCAGCGACTACGTGGCCACGGAGACGTACCGCTTCCGTGGCGCGATCCCGCTGGACTGCCCCGTCACCGCGCTCATCGGCGACATCGACCCGCGGGTCGACGAGCCGCAGGCGCTGGCCTGGCGCACCCACACCACGGGCGCCTTCCGGCTGCGCTCGTACGCGGGCGGCCACTTCTACCTCGTACCCCATCTGGACGCCATCGTGTCCGAGCTGCTCGCCGATCTCCCGGCCCGCGGCGCGGACACCGTCTCCACCGGCGCACCCACCCACCCCTGATCCGAAAGGACCGTCCGTCATGAAGTACCGCGTCATCGGAAGTTCGCCCGCAACGCGCCGCGAGGTCAGCGTGCTGAGCCTCGGTGCCATGACCTTCGGCACCACGGTGGACGAGGCGACCTCGTACGCGATCCTCGACCGCTTCGTCGAGGCCGGCGGCACGTTCATCGACACCTCCAACAACTACGCGTTCTGGGTCAACGGCACCCAGGGCGGGGAGAGCGAGGAGCTGGTCGGCCGCTGGCTGAAGAGCCGCGGCATCGGCGACGAGATCACCATCGCCACCAAGCTGGGCGCCCGCCCCAACCAGCCCACCTCGGGCTTCAGCCTGGACGTCGAGGGCCTCTCCGCCAAGGTCATCCGCGAGTCGTCCGAGCGCAGCCGCGAGCGGCTCGGCATCGAGAAGATCCACCTGCTGTACGCGCACATCATGGACGAGCACACTCCGCTCGAAGAGACCGTCCAGGGCTTCGCCGACGTCGTCGCGGACGGCGTGGCCGGCCTGCTCGGCGCGAGCAACCACTGGGCCTGGCGCGTCGAGCGCGCCCGCGCGCTGGCCGCCGCGGCGGGGGTGCCCGGCTACGAGGTGCTCCAGCACCACCACACCTACCTCCGCCAGCGCATGGACGTCCCGAGCCTGCGCTCGCCCGACGGCAACCAGGGTCTGGTCAGCGGCGACCTGCTCAGCTACCTGCGCGCCAACCCCGAGCTCACGCAGGTCTCGTACTCGCCGCTGATCTCGGGCGCGTACGTACGGGACGACAAGCCGCTCGGCCCGGGCTTCGACCACGCGGGCACCCAGCCCCGGCTCACGGCGATCCGCGAGGTGGCGGCGGAGACCGGCGCCACGGTCAACCAGGTGGCGCTCGCCTGGCTGATGGGCGGTGACATCCCGGTCCTGCCGCTCGTCGGCGCCTCCTCGGTGGCCCAGCTGGACGAGAGCCTCGGCGCGGTCGAGCTCGAACTGACCGCGGAGCAGCGGACGAAGCTCGACTCCGTCAACTGACCCAGGTCCCGCCCCACCGCATGCCCCGCGTCCCGGAGGAGGAGACGCGGGGCATACGGCGTTTACGGCGTCTGCTCGCCGCCGTCCTCCACGTGCCGGTCGATCCACTCGTTCCAGCCCAGCGGCCGGTCGTAACCGGGGCGGCCCACGTTGCCGCTCGTACGGAACGGCTTGCCGTTGTCGTCGATCCGTACCGTGCCGCGCTGCGTGCCGCTGGACCAGTCGAGTTCGAGGTACCAGCTGACGTCGTGCGCCTGGGCGCGCGCCTTCACGTAGAAGACCTCGGGGTCGGACTCGCTGACCTTGTACGGGAAGTCCCGCTGGCCGGCGAAGGGGCCCGCGTCGGGGCGGGGCGAGTCGAGGTCCACGGCGAAGGACTTGGTGGACACCTCGCCGCCGCAACCGACGCCCATGCTGTAGTCGTTCCAGGCGAGCGGGGCGCCCTTGCTCACGACGCGGACGGGCAGGGCCTCCAGGACCACGGTCCGCTTCCCCGTGCCCTGCACGGTCAGCGCGAGCAGGTGCTCGCCGCTCGCCACCCCGCCGAGCGCCGAGACCCAGCCGGGCGCTTCCGCCTCCGAGGGCGGCGGGGGTACCTGCGCGGGCTCCCGGTCCAGCAGGTAGTGCTGGCTGCACGGGTCTTCCCACTTGTACGCGTTGGTGGCGACGGTCGGCGCGGTGGCCTCGGCCCCTTCCGTACGCGCGTCGGCGCCGTTGCCCGCGCCGGTGCTCTTCGACGTGGAGGGCGTCGGGCCCGTGGTGCTGCCGCCGCCCTTGCCCGACGCGGACGGGGTCGGGGTGACGGGGCCGGTCGGCGGGCGCTCGGAGACGGACGAGGCGGAACCCGCGGCCCCCCGCTTGTCGTCACCGCCCGCGCCGTCGGCGACGTTCAGCACGAGGGCCACCGAGACGACGGCCGCGACGACGGCCGCCCCGGCGACGGCGACGGTACGCCGACGCGGGCCGCGCCGGGAGTTCGGCTCGGGAGCGGGAGCGGGTGCCGAAGCGGGTTCGGGGGCGGGGCCGGTGACGACCGGTTCGCTGTCGGCGGAGGCCTCCTTCTCGGCGGCCTCCTCCACCGGCGCCTGCGGTGCGGGGGCGGCGGGAGCGGGAACGGGTGCGGGAGCAGGTGCGGCTTCGGGCGCCGCCCCCTTGCGCTGGCGTGTCACGTCCGCGTGCACCCAGAGGCGGTGCAGTTCGACGAGTTCGTCCGGCGTGGCCTTGCAGATCCGGGCGAAGCGCTCCACCGGCGCGTAGTCGGCCGGCACGGCCTCCCCGGTGACGTACCGGTGAAGTGTGGAACCGCTCAGGTGCAGTCGCTTCCCCAGCGAGCCGTAGCTCAGTCCCGACCGCTCCTTGAGCCGGCCCAGCAGCGTCGCGAACTCGTCCCCGACCACCGATTCATCCTCTCCCGCATCCCGCCCCCGCATCCCAGGGATCAGCATCTCCCCAGGTCAGCGGCCTGACTTCGTCCCAGTGTCCCGTGCCACGCGGCGGTTGTGGCGGCCGGGACGGATCTTGGCACACGCTCTGGTCATCCAAGCACGCCGCAGCGGCCCGACCGCCGGCCCCGCACTCGACCCACCCATTTCCAGGGGGATCTGTCATGTCCGGACGCCTCACCCGAACCCGCCTCCTCGCCGCGACGACGGTCGCGGTCGCCGCACTCGCGCTGACCGCGTGCGGCGGCACCGACGCCTCCGCCGTACGGAACGAAGGCCCCGCCACCTCGTCCACCCCCGGCTCCCCCACGGCCCCCAACTCCCCCACCGCCTCCGCCTCCTCGACGGCGCGGCCCACCACCCAGCCGCCGGCCACTCGGCCGCCGGCCGGCAGCGCGACGACGCGTGCGCCCCGGAAGCCCGCGACGGGCAAGGACGGAGGCGGAGAGTCCGGGGGCGGGAAGTCCGGGGGCGGGGAGTCCACGAACCCGCAGTGCGGCGCGGGCACCACACGGACCATCGCGACTCCTGTCGCCCGTCCCCTGAACCACCTCCTCATCACCGTCACCAACACCGGCAAGAAGAACTGCGACCTGCTCGGCTACCCGTACGCCCGCTTCGGCGAGGCCCAGGCCGTGCCCCCGGTGGACGAGGCCACCCGCCCCCAGGCGGTCGTCACGCTCGCCCCGGGCGAGTCCGGCTACGCGGGCGTCCGGCTGTCGGCCGCGGACGGCAGCGGTACGCACGGCTACACGACCAACAGCCTCACGGTCGGCTTCAGGAACGGCACGGTCGCGAACCCCTCGCTCGCGGGGAAGGGCGTGTACGTCGACTCCTCGCTCCGGGTGACGTACTGGCAGCGGAGCATGGGCGAAGCCCTCAACTGACGGCCTGGCGCGGCAGGACGATCGCGGTGCAGATCAGTCCGTCGCGGACGGTCCAGCGTCCGGTCATCCTCCGCCCCGTCGGCCAGGGGCCCTCGACGAGGAGTTCGGCCAGGAACTCGCCCGAGGTGCGGTTCCGGCTGTCGCCGCCGACGTCCAGATCGATCGTCGCCTCCTCGAAGCCGATGAAGCGTTCGGTGAGCGGGAACCACGCCTTGTAGACGGACTCCTTCGCGCTGAAGAGCAGCCGGTCCCAGCACACGGCGCTGTTCACACGCGCCAGGGAGCGCACGGCGTCGCCCTCTCCCGGGAAGGCGACGGCCTCCAGGACGCCGTCCGGCAGGGGCGCGTTCGGCTCGGCGTCGATCCCGATGGTCAGGGTCCGGTCCGCGCGGGCCACCGCCGCGGCGCGGTAGCCCGCGCAGTGGGTCATGCTGCCGACGACCCCCGCCGGCCACTGCGGCGCCCCGCGCCGTCCCGGCAGGATCGGCACGGAGGGAACGCCGAGACCGGCCAGGGCCTTGCGGGCGCACGCGCGGGTGGTGGTGAACTCCCGCCGTCGGACGTCGACGGCGAGGGCGATGTGCTGTTCCTCCTCCGGGTGGAGCGGTGCGTGCGGGAGGTCGGTGCGGGAATCCGCGTACGGGACGCCGGCCGGGAGTATGTCGCCGATCATCCGCGCGGCTCGTCCTGGAGCACCGGGCGCAGCAGCGTCTTCGGCAGTCCTCTCCTGCCCCACTCGCGCGGATAGCCGAGCGAGACCTCCTTGAAGGGGACGCCGTCGTACCGGGTGTCCCGGGGGATGTGCAGGTGTCCGTAGATCGCGGCGGCGGTACGGAACCTCCGGTGCCAGTCGGCGGTGAGCACGGTGCCGCACCACTGGGCGAAGTCGGGGAACCACAGCACCGAGGTGGGCTCCTGGACGAGCGGGAAGTGGTTCACCAGGACGAGCGGGATCTCCGGGTCGCAGGCGGCGAGCCGTTCCTCGGTGGCGGCGACGCGGGCGCGGCACCAGGCCTCGCGGCTCGGGTACGGGTCGGGGTGCAGCAGGAACTCGTCGCTGCAGACCACGCCCGCGTCGTAGGCGCGGGCCAGCGCCTGCTCCTGGGTGAGTCCGGGGGCGCGGAAGGTGTAGTCGTACAGCAGGAAGAGCGGCGCCACCGTCACGGGTCCGTCGGCTCCGCGCCAGACCGGGTAGGGGTCCTCCGGGGTGTGCACGCCCAGGGACCGGCAGAACGCGACGAGATGGTCGTAGCGGGCCTGTCCGCGCAGCTGGACCGGGTCCGCCGGGTGGGTCCACAGCTCGTGGTTGCCCGGCGCCCACACCACCTCGGCGAAGCGGCCGCGGAGCAGGGTCAGGGCCCACTCGATGTCCGTGGTCAGTTCGCCGATGTCGCCGGCGACGAGCAGCCAGTCGCCCTCGGTCTCCGGCTTCATCTCCTCGACGATGCGCCGGTTCTCGGCGTGGGAGACGTGCAGGTCGCTCACGGCGAGGAGCCGACCGGTCTTTCCGTCGGTCATGGGTGTCACACCTGGACTTCCGCGCGCGGGGCGAGCGCCGTCGCTTCCCCTTGTTTCCAGAGAAAGGACATGTGAATTGAGGTGCGCTCGATGAGCCGGTGTGCCCTTCGCGACACTTCGTGGTGCGGCGTCGACACGCCGACTAAATGCCCCCGCCCAACCACAACGCATCCCCATGACGTCGTCGAAATGAACAGACCTGGCGAAATACCCCCGTCAAGCCGGATCAAGCTATACCAGTGGACGATCCACTCGCAAGGCATTCGCCGGTAATCCGCAGGTGGGCGGCCCGCCGGGGCCGCCCACCGCGAACGGGCGGGCCTCAGCCCTCGCGCTTGGCACTCTCGATGATCACCGGCTCGACGGGGACGTCCTGGAAGCCGTTACGACGGCCGGTCGGGACGGCCGCGATCCTGTCGACCACGTCGAGGCCCTCGACGACCTTGCCGAACACGGCGTAGCCCCAGCCCTGCGGCGAGGGCGAGGTGTGGTTGAGGAAGTCGTTCTTCGCCGTGTTGATGAAGAACTGCGCCGAGGCGGAGTGCGGGTCGGAGGTGCGGGCCATGGCCACGCTGTAGCGGACGTTGGGCAGGCCGTTGTTCGCCTCGTTCTCGACGGGGGCGTGGGTGGGCTTCTGCGTCATGTCCTCCAGGAATCCTCCGCCCTGGATCATGAACGTCTGGATGACGCGGTGAAAGACGGTGTTGTCGTAGTGCCCCTCGTCGACATAGGTCAAGAAGTTCTCGACCGTCTTCGGCGCCTTCTCGGCGTCGAGCTTGAGCTTGATCACACCGAAGTTGGTGGTGAGCACGACCTGGGTCATCGTGGCCTTCCTCCGCGAACTGTCGTGAACTGCAGAACCGCAGAACTGGCCCACTGCCGAACCGCGGAACTGCCGAACTGTCAGAAATTCCGCCTCACCCTATATGACCTGGGATCGACTCCCCCGGGAGCCACGATCGGCCACCGAACACGGTCCGATCGGGCAGAGAAACGGCTGAAACGGACTCAACTCATCCGTGGCGTTCCTCAGTAGTCTGGCGGCCTGCCGGAACGGCGCTGCCGGGCACGGCTCTCACCAGGCACTCTGCACGACGGACCGCATCGAGTTTCAGCCACGCGACCACACTGGTCTACTAAACCAGACATCCGGTTTGTTAAGGTGCCCACCTTGATACGGACAGTGTTCGCGCGCTGACCTGACGTTGAATGATCCGGAGCGACACGATGGCCAAGCAGGACCGTGCGGTACGCACGCGCCAGGAGCTGATCCGCTCCGCCGCCGAGGCGTTCAACCGAGGGGGCTTCGCGCAGTCGTCGCTCACCGAGATCAGCACCAGGGCCGGCGTCAGCAACGGGGCCCTGCACTTCCACTTCAGCAACAAACGGGCCCTCGGAGAGGCGGTCGAGGCCGCCGCCGCGCGCACGCTGCACCACATCATGGGCTCGTGCCCGGTGGGAGCCCACTCGCCGCTCCAGCTCCTGGTGGACACCTCGCACATCCTCGCGCAGCGGCTCACCGACGACGACGTGCTGCGGGCCGGCTTCCGGCTCGGGAACGACGCGACCTGGCATCCGCGGGCACAGCTGTGGATGGCGTGGCGGAACTGGGTGCGGTTCATGCTCACGCTGGCGTCGGGCGAGGGGGACCTGGCGGCCGACGTCGCCCTGAACGACGCGGTGGCCGCCGTCACCGCCGCGGTCGTCGGGTTCGAGGTGCTCGGCCGGGCCGACGTCGAGTGGTGTTCCCGCGAATCGGTCACCCGTTTCTGGACGTTGATGCTTCCCCGGCTCAGCGCGGACCCTGCCGCCGCCGGGATCGACGCGGCCGGGACGGGGGCGTCCCGGGCGGTGTGCAGGGACGCCGGGGACCCCGCGCCGCTCTGGGACGACGCGGGCGGTGTGGACGAGGGCACGGAGGACTCCGCCCTGCTCGCGGCCTGGTCCGAGGGCGAGTCCTGCACGGTGTCGCACCGCTGAGGCGGCACCGCCGGCGGACTCCGCGATGCCCGGACGATGGGCGCCAGCAAACCGATTGATCGGTTTAATTGGCCGACCCTTCCCGAGCATGGCGAGAGGACGTGACGACGGTGCCGGGCCCCCGCACGGTCCAAAGGTCCCCGCGGCCGTACGAGGCCGCTCCGGCCACCCAGGACCGGTTCGCGGACGGTCTCGGTCGGTTCGCGGACGATCTCGGTCGGTTCACGGACGACCTCTTCGGGCATCTGCCCCGCGCCGACCAGCGCCGCTGGGCGCACACGTACCTGCGCGGTCTGCTGCTGTGCCCCGGCAGGAAGTCCCCCCGGCGGATGGCCGCCGCTCTCCACGAGCCCCGCACCGCGCCGGACTCCCTGCGGCAGTTCGTCAACCAGAGCCCCTGGGACTGGGCTCCGGCCCGGGCACGCCTCGCCCACCACGCGGCGGGCCGGTCGGCCCCGCGGGCCTGGGTGGCGGAGCCGGTCCTCCTGCCCAAGTACGGGCGGGCCTCGGCGGGCGTGCACCGCAGACACGTCCCGCACCTGGGACGGACCGTCAACTGCCAGGCGGCCATGGGCCTCTTCCTCGCCTCCGGCGACGCCACCGTGCTCCCGGTCGGGTGGAGCCTGTTCATCGACCGCGAGTGGGCCGCGGACCCCTACCGCAGGGCGCGCTCCAGAGTCCCCGACGGCGTCGCGCACCTGACCCCCGAGGACCAGATTCCCGAGCTGGCCGAGTGGGCGGCGGCCCATGTCCCCTCTCCCTCCCTGCCGTTGGTCGCGAGCCTCAGGGGCGCGCCGAACGCCGGCGCGCTCATCGCCCGCCTCGACCGGGACGGCGTCCGGTTCGTCGTCGAGGTGCGGCCCGGGCTTCCCGTGCTCCTCGCCCCGCACCGCCCGGACCGCGCGGGGAGGGGCGACCCCCCGGCGGTCCGCGCACAGGACGCGCTGCGCCTCGCCGGCCGCCGACAGGTGCGCCAGGTCCGGCCGGGCGGGGCGCACGGGGAGCCGCGCCCGGTCGCCACGCTGACGGCGGACGTCCTGGTGCCGAGCGGCGCGGACGCGGCGCCGGGTCCGCGGGCCCACGGGGCGTACCGGCTGCTGGCCCGGCAGTCCACCGCACCGCAGCCGACGCGCCACTGGATCACCAACCTGACCGGCGCGGGCCCCGAAGAGGTCCTCGCCCTGACCCGGCTGCTCCCGGGGGCCCAGGAGACCGTCAGGGCCCTCGGGGAGGAGTTCGGGCTGCTCGACTTCGAGGGGCGGTCGTTCCCCGGCTGGCACCACCACGTGACGCTCGTCTCGGCGGCCTACGCCTTCCACCGCTCTTTGGGCGGACTTTGACCGCCCCCTGCCACGATGGTGGCCCGTGCCGCCCCGACCGGGCGGCCGAGGCGAGCGACGACCGGGGAGATGACGTGGGCAGCGAGTGGTTCCGCAGGTTCGGCCCTGTCGGTGGAGAGCAGCCGACGGCCGGTGACGGCACGCGCCTGTTCTGTTTCCCGCACGCGGGCGGGGCGGCCAGTTCCTTCGTCGCCCTCGCACGGACGCTGGCTCCCGCCGTCGACGTGCTCGCCGTGCAGTACCCGGGCCGTCAGGACCGCCGGGGCGAGGAGCCGTTCACCGACATCGGGCGGCTCGCCGACGCGCTCGCCGACCAGGTGCGGCGCACCGACTCCACGCCGTACGCCTTCTTCGGGCACAGCATGGGCGCGCTCCTGGCGTACGAGACGGCCCGGCGCCTCGCCGACGGCCCAGGTCCCGTCCATCTCTTCCTCTCCGGCCGCGGCGCGCCCCTGACCACCGCCAACCCGCATGACCAACTCCGCACGGACGCGGACGTGCTGGCGGCCGTCCGCAGGCTGGGCGGCACGACGGCCACCGTCTTCGAGGACCCGGAGATCCTGGAGATGGTGATGCCGACGCTGCGCGCCGACTACCGCGCGCTCAGCACGTACACCTGGACGGAAGGACCCCGGCTGGACGTGCCGTTCACCGTCATGGTCGGGGACAGCGACCCCGTGGTGCGCGTCGCCGAGGCGTCCGCGTGGAGCGGCTTCACCACCGCGGGGACCGACGTCAGGGTCTTCGGCGGCGGCCACTTCTACCTCGACGGGCGGGTCGCCGCGGTGGCCGAGACGGTGACCAGGACGCTCGACGCCCTCGTACCGGCGGCGACGGGCTCCGACCGCTCCCGCTGACGGAGGGATCCGAAGTGACACGCTGGGACGGTGTCTTCATCGGCGCCGTCGCGGCCGCGCTCGGCGACACACAGGACCTCGAGGACGCCGTGTCGCAGGGGCGGTACGACGCCCACGACCACGAGCGGGACTCCTACCGGGCCGTCCGCGTGGCCCCGGACAGCGCCCTGCCCGGCCTGGTCCTGCGGGCCGCCGGGCTCGCCCGGGACCGGTCCGGTGTGGCGCCGGGCGACATCGACCTGGTGGTCCACGCCTTCGCCGGGCACGCCCGGGAGGCCGGCCGTGCCGCGCACGTGAGCCGGGAGCTCGCCTGCTCGGCGGCGACCGCGATGGAGGTGGTCCAGGCGTCCAACGGCGGCCTGGCGGCCCTGCACCTGGTCGCCTCCTACCTGTCTGCCTCGCCCGCGATGCGGGCCGCGCTGCTCACGACCGTCGACTGCGCGGCGGGCACGGGCGCCGACCGCTACCGCACCGAGCGGGGCAAGGTGCTCGGGGACGGCGCGACGGGGCTCGTGGTCACCACCGGCAGCGGCGTGGCCCGGGTCCTGTCGACGGCGGTGCTGGGGGACGCGCCCGAGGGCGCTCTCGTACGGGCCGACCTGGAGTGGCGGGTGCCGGAAGGCGCCCGGGCGGGAGGCGGGGGCGCCGTCGGCGGGCCGGGCGGCCGTACCCCCGACGACCTGGCCGCCGTCCTCGCCGAGCGGGAGCGGGAGGTCCTCGAACTGGCGCTGTCCGAGGCGGGGGCCACCGTGGCGGACGTGACGCGGTTCGTCTTCCCCAACCTGGGCCGCCGCCTCCAGGGATGGAGCCGGCGGGCCGCCCTCGGCATCCACGAGGAGCGGACCACCTGGGACTGGGGCACGGGCGTGGGCCATCTGCGCTCGGGCGACCAGGCGGCAGGGCTCGCGCACCTCCTCGACGCGGGCGAACTGGCCCCGGGCGACCTGGTGGTGCTGGTGGGCGGCGGCTGCGGACGGAGCTTCGGCTGCGCCGTCCTGGAGATGGCCTGAGGGTTTCCGTACGACGACGGGCTGGGGCGGTCCGTACGACGGCCCGAGGCGATCCGTGGGAAGGCCGGGACTCCCGGCGGCCGGTCGGTGGCGCGGGCCCGCCCGGATCACGCCTCCCCCGCCGTGCCGTGCCCCGCCCGGATCACGCCTCCCCCGCCGTTCCGGACCCCGCCCTGATCACCTCGATCACGGAGCTGAGGCTCTCGTCCCCGTGCCCGTCGGCCACGCGCCGGTGGATCAGGGACCTCATGCCGCCGAGGACGTCGACACCAAGGCCCTGGGCCTCGCTCGTCTCGACGAGGTGGGCGAGGGCCCGCTGGTTCATGTCGAGGGTCGAGACGTCCGTCGTGTACGTGCCGGAGCCGACCTCCTCCGCGATGACCGGCAGGAAGGCCCCCAGGCTCGTGTGCCAGCGCTCGGCGAACGCGAGGAAGTCGGTGGGCGCGACCTTCTCCGTACCGACGAGGGCCAGGGCGTGGAGGTACCCGCCCAGCGTGCTCCAGAGCATGCCGGCCAGCGCGTTCTCGTACAGCAGGGCGAGCCCCGGATCGTCGCCCAGGTGGAGGCTGGTGCCCGCGAGGCGGTCGAGGACCGGGCGGTGCTCGTCCAGGAGCGCGCCGGAGCCGCTGTAGACGACGGCGGCCTCGGGCCCGCCCACGGTCTGCGGGACCGCCATGACGGAGCCGTCGAGGTAGCGGACGTTCCGCTCGGCGGCCCAGGCGGCCAGCTCCCGTGCCTCCCGTACCGTCCCCGAGCTGAGGTTCACCACGGTCGCACCGGAGCGCAGCGCGTCACCGGCCGCGTCGAGGACCTCGCGGACCGCGCTGTAGTCGATGAGGGAGAGCACCACGACCCCGCCCGCGGCGAAGGCCTCGGGCACGGAGTCCGCGCGGACCGCGCCCTCGGCCACGAGGGGGTCCGCCTTGCGGGCCGTCCGGTTCCAGACGGTGGTGGGGTGACCGCCCACCAGGAACGCGCGCGCCAGGGCGGATCCCATGAGCCCGAGTCCGATGACGGTGACCGCTCCGCGCATGTGTGGCTCTCCTTGATCGTCGTTCCGTCCGTCCGAAGCTCGACTCTTCTTCGCCTCCGGGCGTGGACACAAGCGCGACTTGCCCAAGATCGGCGGGGAGTTGGGGTTCCGGGCGGCATCGTCGTGAGGGCCGCGGCGCGGATGTGAGCGGCCCTTGGCCGCCGTTTGTGTGGGCTTGGAGTGCTCGCGTGCAGGATGGGGCGAGGATCTTGGCCGGTGTGCGGATCGTGGGGGGAATCGATGCAGTTCCGGTTATTGGGGCCGTTGGAGCTCGTCGCCGACGAGCGGCAGGTGGCGCTCGGAGGCACCAAGCAGCGGGCCACTCTGAGCTTCCTGCTGCTGCACGCGAACCGCGTGGTGGCCACCAGTGAGCTGCTGAGAGCCCTGTGGTCGGTGGACGACGCGCCCGCGAGCGCCCGGAAGATCCTGCAGAACGCGATCTCCGGTCTGCGCGGGGTCCTTCCCGGCGGGATCGGTGGCGGCGGGATCGGTGGCGGCGGCAACGGGCCCGGTGGTGGCCGGTCCGCCACCGCCCTGCTGACCCAGGCCCCCGGCTACATGATGCGGGTGGACCCCACCGAGGTGGACCTGTACCTCTTCCACGAGCGGGTCGCCGAGGGCCGGGAGAAGCTGGCGCACGGCGATGCGGCGTCGGCGGCACGGCTGTTGCAGGACGCGCTCGGGCTGTGGCGCGGGCCCGTCCTCGCTGACCTGGTGGAGACCGGGATCGACTGGCCGGAGCTGACGGCGGTCCAGCACACCCGGCTCGACGTGATGGAGGACTACTGCGAGGCGCAGTTGGCCTCCGGGCAGCACCACGCGGTCCTCGCCGAGCTGGAGACCATGGTCCAGAACGAGCCGCTCAGGGAGCGCTCCTGCGGTCAGCTGATGCTCGCCCTCTACCGGTGCGGACGGCAGGCCGACGCCCTGAACATGTACAGCCGGATCCGCTCGGTGCTGGTCGAGGACCTCGGGCTCGAGCCCGGCCGCGGTCTCCAGCGGCTCCAGCAGGCGATCCTGACGCAGGATCCGGAGCTGTCCCTGGTCGGGGAGAGCGGGCCGGTCCGCGATCCGCGCGGCGAGCTGCCGGGGCCGGGCAGGCCCCGGGAGGCCGTACGGCTCTCCGCGCCCGCGGACGCCGTGCCGCCGTCCGCGGCGGACGCGGCCCACGGCACGGCGTACGACAGCACGCCGGCCGACGGCAGCCCTGCCGACGGCCGGCGGCAGGTGACCGTCCTTTCGGTACGTACCCGGCTCGCGCCGGAGCTGGCGGGCCGGGGCGGTCAGGAGGACCTCGACGACCTGCTGGACGGCGCCACGCTGGTGGTGCGGGAGCAGATCGAGCGGTACGGCGGGACGGTGACGGCCTCCCTCGGGTCGACCTCCCTGGCCCTGTTCGGACTCGAGGGGCCCGGCCACGGGGACGCCCACCGGGCGGTGCTCGCGGCCCTCGCCGTACGGGACGTCCTCAACGTTCCGCCGGGTGACGGTCTCGACGGCGCCCAGCTGACCGTGCACGCGGCGGTGAGCAGGGGTGAAGTGCTGCTGCGGAGCCGTCCCCGGGACGGCGCGCCGCCCGTCGTGGTCGGCGCGGTCCTCGACGAGTCGCAGGCGCTGCTCGCGCACGTACCGGCCGGTGAGGTCCGGGTCTGCGAGGCGGTGTTCCGGGAGACGGATCACGCCGTCGCGTACGCGTCCATGGACGCGCCGTCCACCGGGCGGCAGGCGCTCGGCCCGCGGGAGCGCGCGGACGCGGCGGAGAGCGCGGAGGACTCCGAGCAGGCGCACGAACTGGAGGCGCTGCTGGGCCTGTTCGAGAGGACCAGGAGGCGTTCCGTACCGCATTTGGTGACGGTCCTCTCCGAGCCCGGAGCGGACCGGAGCCGGTTCCTGCGGGCCCTCGCGCACAGGGCCACGGACGGAGGTGTCCGCGGTGCGGCGGCGCCCGCGGTGTTTCTGACCGGGCGCGCTCCCACCACCCCGCACGAGGATCCGCTGACGGCCCAGGCGCAGATCCTCGCCGCGTACTGCGGGATCCGGCCCGAGGACGGCGCGGAGGCGGCGCAGCACCGGCTCGCCGAGGCGGTCCGCGCGCTCTTCCCGTCCCGCGAGACGGCCGACCGGCTGCTGCGGCGGCTGATGCCGCTCGCCGTGTCCACCGCCGAGTCCTGCTACGGGGTGACCGGCGAGGCGGACACGCTGGAGGCGTGGGGCGTCCTCTTCGTGGAGGCGGCCCGACGGCATCCCGTCGTCCTCTGCGTCGACGACCTGCACCGCGCGGACGACTTCGTCCTGGACGCCGTGGAGGGACTGGCCGAGTCGGTGGGTCCGGTGCCGCTGTTCGTCGTCGCGTCGGCGGGGCCGGAGCTCCTGCTGCGCCGTCCCGCCTGGGCGGGCGGCAAGAGCCGGACGACGACGGTCACGCTGCACCGACCGGAGCGGCTCACCACGGAGAAGGTGGTGGACCTGCTGCTGTCGACGGCCCGCAACGAGCGGACCGGTCATGCCCGGCACGGCGAGTTCTCCACCGTCTGAGAATTCCTGATTACCCCGTCATGACTGCGCGATGGGAGGGCCCGAGAAAGCCGTTGGTACGGTCGCAACGGTCCGCCACGAGGGCGCCCGCCGGCCGGTCGGGACGCCTTTCCCGGAAAGGTCTTCCGTCCGGTCGGAACGCCTTTCCGGTCAGGACGTCCTTTTCGCCCGTCGAGAATGGGGATTCGATGAGTACTGTGTCCACCGAACGCGATCTGGCGGAGCCTTATCTGCGTGAGACGCTCGGCACCGCCGGCCTGGACGTCGATTATGTACGGGCCGAGGGGAACACCCTCTACCACCTGGACGAGAACGGCCAGGAAATCGCCGTCACCGACTTCGCGGGTGGCTACGGCTCACTCCTCCTCGGGCACAACAACCCGGAGATCGTGGCACGGGCGAAGGAAATACTGGACGCCCGCGCGCCGGTGCACGCGCAGTTCTCCCGGAATTCCCACGCGAGTTCGCTGGCGGCCCGGCTGAACGAGATCGTGCAGCGGGAGGTCGGCACGGACGAGCCGTATCTGGCGATCTTCGCCAACAGCGGCGCCGAGGCCATCGAGGCCGCCGTGAAACACGCCGAGCTGGACCGTGTCCTACGGGTGCAGGCGCTCGCCGAGGAGATCGGCGCGCATCTCGCGGCCGCTCGGGCGGCGGTCGCCGGGGGCGAGGCGAAGGTCGCCGACGACGGGTGGGCCCGGGTCGGTCTGCCGGCCGGCGGGCCGGCCGGCGACGGCGGGATCGAGGAGCTGCTCACCGCGGTGGAGCGCCACAACGGGCAGCTGGCGGCCCGGCCCCCGGTCTTCCTGACCCTGGAGGGCGGCTTCCACGGCAAGCTCATGGGCAGCGTCCAGCTCACCCACAACCCGGCCTACCGGACTCCGTTCGCCTCGCTCGGCGCGCAGGCCCGGTTCGTCCCCCTGGACCGTCCCGGAGCCGTGGAGGAGGCCGTCGCGGCCGAGCGGGTGGCCGCCTTCGACGTGGTGGTCGAGGGCGGCGCGGTCACGGTCGTCGAGCGGGACTTCCCCTCGGTGTGCGCGTTCCTCCTGGAGCCGATCCAGGGCGAGGGCGGCATCGTGGAGGTCACGCCCGAGCTGGCGGCGGAGATCCAGCGCGTCTGCGCGGCGGTCGACTGTCCGGTCGTCGTGGACGAGATCCAGAGCGGTATGGGCCGGACGGGTTCGTTCCTCGCCGCCTCGTCGATCGGGCTGCGCGGCGACTACTACACGCTCGCCAAGAGCCTCGGCGGTGGCCTCGCCAAGATCTCCGTGATGCTGGTGCGGCAGGCCCGCTACCGCAAGGAGTTCGAGATGGTGCACAGCTCGACCTTCGCCAAGGACGGCTTCTCGGGCCTCGTCGCCCACCGCGTGCTCGACCTCCTGGAGGCCGACGGCGGGCGCCTGTACGGCGTCGCCGCCGAACGCGGCGAGGCCCTCAAGTCGATGCTGGAGTCCGTCCGCGCGGACTTCCCCGAGGTCATCAAGGACGTGCGCGGCCGCGGCCTGATGCTCGGCATGGAGTTCCACGACCAGTCGGCGGCCGAGGCGCCCGGCATCCGGGGCATCGCCCAGGCCGGCTTCCTCGGTTACGCGCTCTCCGGCCACCTGCTCCGCGGTCACCGCATCCGCACGTTCCCCACGGCGAGCGCCGTGAACACCCTGCGCTTCGAGCCGTCCGTGTACCTGAGCGACGCGGAGATCCAGCAGCTGGAAACGGGCCTGCGCGCCGTCGCCGGCCTGCTCCGCGACCAGGACGAGCAGCGGTTCTTCCAGCCCTGACGCAAAGGCCCGATGGGCACCGGGGCACGTACCGAATCAACGAACGCGGGCTGGTCTCGGCCCGCTCCGGGCCCACCTCGACGCGCTGGTCGCCGAGGGGCACGGGCTCGACGGGTTCGCCCGCGTGTGGGAGGGGCTCGGGCCGGCAGCGGACCGGAGCCGGACCGGCCCTGGCCGACAGGGCTCCGGCCGGACACCCCTGGCGCGGCGCGCACGCGATCAGTTCATCCCTTCACCGTCACCGACCATTGGAGTTTCCGTCATGGCTGCCACTCCCAACCCGTACGGCCTGGTGCTCACCGCCGAGGCCGAGACGCAGAACGAGGTCTTCCTCAAGGCGTTCAACTCGGGTGATGGCGCGATCTTCGACTCCCTCTACCACGACGACTCGATCTCGAACCTCACCGGCTCGGCGCTGAGCGGCGAGGCCAGGACCGCGGCGATCAAGGAACTGCTGTCCCTGGGGCCCCGGTTGGACTCCACGGTCCGCTACGCCTACCGGGCCGGTGACACCGCGCTCGTCGTCGTCGAGTTCAAGCTCGACTTCACCACGCCCGAAGGGCAGGACGTCCACCTGGAGGGCAGCTGCACCGACGTCCTCCGTGAGGACGAGGACGGCGTCTGGTACATGGCCGTCGACCGCCCGGTCCTGAAGGACGAGGACCAGCTGCCCTGGTGATCCGACCCCCATGGAGGAGGCCCCGCACCGCCTGGCGGTGCGGGGCCTCCTCCGTCCGTCGGGGCCGGGTCAGACGCGCCCGTGGCGCAGCACCCGGAGCAGCATGCCGGGGCGCATCAGCGACTCCGGGCCGCTCATGAGGGAGACCACCCTGATGAAGGCCTCCGCGACCTTCGCGTCCCGGGTCGCGGCCCTCTGGACCAGGGCCACATAGGCGTGCGCGACCCGGATCTTGAGGGTGCGTGCGCCCTCGACGCCGGGGAAGGCGAGGTCGTTCAGGTTCATCGCCTCCCAGGACGGGTCGACGGCGTCGCGGGCGAGGTCGCGGAAGAAGGCGCGGGCCCGGAGCGGTGTGCCGCGCCGCAGGTGCCGGCGGAGGGTGAGCGCGCCCAGGGCGGCGACGGTCATGCCCTGCGCGTACGTCGGGTTGAAGCTGCACACGCCGTCGCCCACCACGAGCAGGCCCGCGGGGAACCGGTCCATGTGCTCGTACCGGCGCCGCAGGCTGACCGGGAAGCGGTACGCGACCGGCTCGTCCAGCGGCTCCGCCGACTGGGCGAACTCGGCCACGTCCGGGACCGCCAGGGACTTGAGGTAGCCGTCGAAGCCCTCGGGGTCGGTGGGCGGGTGGTCGCCGAGGATGCCGTACGTGGTGAGGACGTACCGGTCGCCCTCGATCCGCGTGCAGACCGCGCCGCGCGGCAGGTCGGCCGAGGCGACGACGACGAGCGTGCGGCCGTCGTGGGTGGAGCCCGGCCGGGTGCGGTAGTGGCGGGTCGCGTATCCGAGGCCGATCCTGGCCCGCTGCTCGGGCACCTTCGGGTAGCCGAACTCCTCCAGCCACACCGGGGTGCGCGAGCCCCGGCCGGTGGCGTCCACCACCAGGTCGGCCGGCAGCCCGCCCGGCTCGCCACCGGCCTCCTCGCTGTCGGTCGCCCCTGTGCCGGTCGACCCTGCGCCGGCCGCCCCTGCGCCGGTCGCTCCGCCGTGGGGCTGGATCCGGACGCCGACGATCCGGGTCCGGTCCGGTGTCGTGTCGAGGCCGACGACGTCGTGGCGCTGCAGGAACGTCACGTTCGGCAGCGCCTCGACCCGGTCCCGGACGTACCGCTCGAGGAAGGGCCGCCCGGCGGCGACGGTCGCCATCGAGCTGGGGGCCTTGCGCAGCCGCCGCCCCTCGAAGTGCCAGTGCGCGTCGTTCACGGTGTCCTGGAGCTGGGCTCCCCGTGCGACCGTCTCCTCGGTGAAGCCGGGGAACAGCTCCTCGATGATCTCCCCGCCCCGGGGCTGCAGCCCGTGCACGTGGTGGCCCTGCGGCACTCCCCTGCGCGGCTCGCCCACCCCGGTCAGCTCGTCCCGGTCCACCACGGTCACCCGGGTGAAGGAGTCGGCGAGGACTCGGGCGGTCAGCAGCCCCGACATGCCCGCGCCCAGCACCACGGCGTGGTCTCCGACCTGGCCGGTCATCGCTCGGTCCCTTCCCCGGGGGCCGCGAGCCCGCGTACGGCGTCCAGCAGGGCGGCCTGGCGCAGGATCGCGGCGTCCGGCGGGGCCTGGGTCCGTACGGCGGTGACGAAGGCCGCGACGGTGTTCGCCACCTGGTCGTCCGGGGCCAGGACCACCTCCCGTACGCCGTCCGTGTTCTCCAGGCGGAGCACCGGACGGTGGTCGGCGGGCGGGGTGAAGGCGCGGTCGACGGTGATCCGGCCGGTGGAGCCCCAGAGTTCGTAGCTGTTGCGGTAGGCGTGGTCCAGGCCGAAGGTCAGCTGGGCGCCGACCCCGCGGCCGTCGCGCAGCAGCGCCGCGCCCGCCGTGTCCACGGCGAAGCCGGTGCCGCGGGCGAGGTGGGCGCCGGCGACCTCCAGGTCCGGGCCGAGCAGGTGGAGCGCGGCCCGCACCGGGTAGACACCGGTGTCGGTCAGGGCGCCGCCGCCGAGCTCGGGGCGGTAGCGGATGTCCTCCGCGGCCAGCCGGGGCACGGTGAACGCGGCCTGGAAGGCACGGAGTTCCCCGATGGCCCCGTCGGCGAGGAGCTTCCGTACCGCCGCGTGCTGCGCGTGGTGGACGAACATGACGTTCTCCATCAGCGCGAGGCCCCGCTCCCGCGCCAGCGCGGTGAGCTTCCGGGAGTCGGGCAGGGAGAGCGAGAGCGGCTTCTCGGCGAGCACGTGCTTGTCGGCGAGCAGGGCGCGTTCCACCCAGGTCGCGTGCAGCGAGGCCGGGAGCGGTACGTAGACGGCCCGTACCTCGTCGTCGGCCAGGGCCGACTCGTAGCCGGTGGCCGCCCGGCAGCCGAACCGGTCGGCGAGTTCCTTCGCGCGGTCGGCGCTGCGGCCGGCCACGACGGTGATCTCGACGTCCGGTGAGGCGGCGAAGGCGGGCAGCATGCGACGCCGGGCGATGTCCGCGCAGCCGAGGACGGCGATGCGTACGGGATCGGGGCGCGCGGCGGTCGTGCTCACAGGCGCACGCACCCGGAGGTGAGGAGGGAGAGCAGGGTGCGCGCCTGCACGTTGACGTAGTGGCCGTGCCGGACCAGGGAGGTCAGCTGGCCGGGCGTGACCCAGTGGTAGCCGGCGGGCGGGTCGGTGGTCGCCGTCTCCTCGTCGGCGTCGACGAAGAGGTAGCGGCTCTCGGCGTTGAGGAAGCGGCCGCCCTCCTCGGAGTGCACCGCCTCGTAGCGGACCCGCGACGGATCGGCGCCGAGCACGGCATCGAGGTACGGAGGCCAGCCGGAACCGGCCAGGTGGGCGTAGTTGTCCGGGGTGTACTGGACGGTCGGGCCGAGCTCCACGGTGTCCAGGAAGCCGCCCTCCACGCGCGCGTGCGCGAGGACGTGCGGGACACCGTCCACGCGCCGGGTGAGGAAGGCGGTGACGCCCAGGCCGACGGGCTCGAAGAGCGGCTGTGTCCAGCCGGTGACCTCCCGGTTGTCGGCGGCCACGGAGACGGCGACGACCTGGAAGTAGCCGCCGCCGGCGTGCTCGATGGCCATGTCGCCGCGCTTCCACTCGGCGACGTCCCGCAGCGGGATGCGCTCGGTGGTGACCTGGTGGCGGGAGCGTTCGGCGGTGAACCACGACAATAGTTCGGTGTCCGACCGCAGCGCGCCGGGCTCGTCGTGCGCGACCGGGGCACAGGCGAGGACGGTCCGCGCGTCCATGTTCACCACGTTGTCCGCGTGCAGGAGTTCGCCGATCTGGCCGAGGGTGAGCCAGCAGAAGTCCTCGTCGACGGGGACGGCCCGGTCCGTCTCGACGATCATGTTCCGGTTGGACTTCTGGTGGAACCACGAGCCGTGCTCGGACTGGAGCGTGTCGGCGAGCACCCGGCGCCCGGCGGAGGGGCGGATGAAGTGGTCGATGTACTTCACGTCCGCGCCCTGGTGGGCCTTGGTGTAGTTGGACCGGGTGGCCTGGACGGTGGGTGAGAGCTGGAGCAGGTTCCGGTTGCCCGGTTCCATCTTGGCCTGCATCAGGAAGTGCAGGACGCCGTCGAACTCCTTCGCCAGGATGCCGAGGATGCCGACCTCGGGCTGTTTGATGATCGGCTGCTGCCAGTCGCGGAAGGGCCCCTCGTCCCGGGTGACACGCAGCCCCTCGACGGTGAAGAACCGTCCGCTGCGGTGCACGAGGTTGCCGGTGTCCGGGGCGAACGACCAGCCGTCGAGATCGGCGAAGGGTATGCGGTCGACCCTGAAGCGGTGTGCCAGGCCCCGGCCGCGGAGCCAGTCGGCGAAGTCACTGGTGCGCAGGAACGCACCGGAGTCCTTGGCGGCGGCGGAGCGGGCGAGGCGGGTCGCGACCGAGTCGTCCTCGCGCGGCCGCAGCACGGTGGGTGCGCTCACGTGTGGGACCCCACGAATTCCTTGATGGAGGCGATGACGTACTGGAGCATTTCCTCGGTGAGGCCCGGGTAGACGCCGATCCAGAACGTCTGGTCGGTGATGAGGTCGCTGTTGGTGAGGTCGCCGACGACGCGGTGCGGCTGGTCGACGTAGGCGGGCTGGCGCGTCAGGTTGCCGGCGAAGAGGCGTCGCGTGCCGATCTTGCGCCCTTCGAGGAAGTCCACCAGGGCGGCCCGGCTGAACGGGGCGTCCGGCTGGACGGTGATGACGAAGCCGAACCAGCTCGGGTCGGAGCGCGGAGTGGCCTCCGGCAGCAGCAGGTGCGGCACGTCCGCCAGGCCGTCGCGGAGCAGACGCCAGTTGCGCCGGCGCGCCGCGCAGAAGTCGTCGAGCTTGGCCAGCTGGGTCAGGCCGAGGGCCGCCTGGAGGTCGGTCGCCTTCAGGTTGTAACCCACGTGCGAGAAGATGTACTTGTGGTCGTACCCCTTGGGGAGGTTGCCCAGCTGGTACTCGAACCGCTTGAGGCAGGTGTTGTTCTTGCCCGGCTCGCACCAGCAGTCCCGGCCCCAGTCGCGCAGCGACTCCACCACGCGCGCCAGCTGGAGGTTGGACGTGAGGACGCAGCCGCCCTCGCCCATGGTCAGGTGGTGCGCGGGGTAGAAGCTGACCGTGGTCAGATCGCCGAAGCTGCCGGTCAGCTTGCCGTCGTAGAGCGTGCCCACCGCGTCGCAGTTGTCCTCGACGAAGAACAGGTCGTGGTCCTTGGCGAGTTGGGCGACCTCGGCGACCTCGAAGGGGTTGCCGAGGGCGTGGGCGATCATGATGGCCCGGGTCTTCGGCCCGATCGCCTGCTCCACCCGGGCCGCCGTGGTGTTGTACGTGCCCAGTTCGACGTCGATGAAGACGGGCACGAGGTTGTTCTGCACGATCGGGTTGACGGTGGTGGGGAAGCCGGCCGCGACCGTGATGACCTCGTCGCCCGGCTTCAGCCGCCGCTCGCCCATGACGTGCGAGGTCAGCGCGGTCAGCGCCAGCAGGTTCGCCGAGGAACCGGAGTTGGTCAGGTGCGCCTTGCGCCGCCCCAGCTTCCGGGCGAACGCCGACTCGAACTTGCGGGAGCTGGGCCCCGCGGCGATCCGCATCTCCAGGGCGGCCTCGACGAGCGCGGCCCGGTCCTCCTCGTCGAGGACGGCGCCCGAGGGCCAGATCTCGGTGACCCCGGGCACGAACGGGCCGGCGGGGTGGACGTCGTGGTGGTACTTCCGGGCGTATTCCAGGACCAGCGCCTTGTGATCGCTCATGTCCGACTTCCTCTTCTTCCTCGAATGGGCTTCAGCGGCTCTGGAGCAGATCGCGCAGCGACGTGTCCAGGTCACGGGCCGGTTTCCAGCCCAGTACGCGGTGTGCCTTGGCCGTGTCGAGCCGCTGCCACTCGACGTCGGCCCGGCCGGTCGCGCCGGGCGCGGCCGGCTGCTCGACGACCGGCACGGCGAGGCCGCTGAGCGCGACCAGGCGGTCGACGAGCAGCCGGGCCCGCACCGCCTCGCCCGTGCCGATGTTGATCACCTGGCCGCGCACCGCCCCGCGCGGGGCGTCGGCGGCCGCGACGACGGCGTCGGCCACGTCCCGTACGTCGACGAAGTCCCGCTCGGCGCGCAGCGGTCCGTACCGCAGCTCGGACAGGGCGCCGGAGGCGACGTCGACCAGCTGGTCGGCCACGGTCCGCAGCAGGCTGCCGACCGGCGCCCCCGGCCCGGAGACGTTGGCGACGCGCAGCACCACGCCGTCCAGGTCCGAGGCGGCGCAGGCCGCGAGGACCGCTTCGGTGGCACGCAGTTTGCTGCGCCCGTACGGGGTGACGGGCGCGGCGGGGTGGTCCTCCGCCGTGCCGGCCCCGGGCGTGCCGGGGCCGTACTCGTGGACGGAGCCGAGCTGGATCAGTCGGGGCGGCGCGTCCTGGGCCAGGACGGCGGCGACGAGCCGCTCGACGAGTTCGGCGTTGCCCCGGACCATGTCCTCCTCGGTCGCCCGCCAGGCCCGGCCCGCGGCGTTGACCACGACGGCGGCCCGTTCGGCGGCGAGCAGTCCGGCGAACCGGCGCTGCCCGTCGTCGGCGGTCAGGTCGACGCCCGCGCCGCCCTCCGTCCCGGAGCGCTCGGGGGCGGCCCCCGCCGTCCTGGAGACGGAGACGACCCGGCGACCGGTCGCGCGCAGGGCGGCGACGACGTGCCGGCCCAGGAAGCCGGTGCCGCCGAGGACGACCGCCGTCACGCGGCGGCCTGCTCGTGCTTGATCGACTTCCACCAGCCGGGGTTGTCCCGGTACCAGGCGACGGTGGACCGCAGGCCCTCCTCGAAGGAGATGTGCGGCGTGTACCCCAGCTCCTCGCGGATCTTGGACTCGTCGATCGAGTAGCGCAGGTCGTGGCCCTTGCGGTCGGCGACCCAGCGGATCATCGACGCGTCCGCGCCGCACAGTTCCAGGAGCCGGTCGGTGATCTGCCGGTTGGTCTGCTCGTTGCCGCCGCCGATGTTGTAGATCTCGCCGGCGCGTCCGAGCGTGAGCACGGTGTGGATGGCCCGGCAGTGGTCGTCGACGTGCAGCCACTCGCGGATGTTGCCGCCGTCGCCGTACAGCGGGACGGTCTCGCCCGCGAGGAGGTTGGTGATGAACAGCGGGATGAGCTTCTCCGGGTGCTGGTACGGCCCGTAGTTGTTGGAGCACCGGGTGATCGACAGGTCCAGGCCGTGGGTGCGCACATAGGAACGGGCGACGAGGTCGGAGCCCGCCTTCGACGCCGCGTAGGGGGTGTTGGGCTCCAGCGGCCATGTCTCGGTCCAGGAACCCTCGGCGATCGAGCCGTACACCTCGTCGGTGGAGACGTGCACCACCCGCTCGATGCCGGTGCGCAGGCAGGCCTCCAGGACGCTCTGCGTGCCGCCGACGTTGGTACGGACGAAGTCGGCGGCCGCCTCGATGGAGCGGTCGACGTGCGACTCGGCCGCGAAGTGGACCACGGCGTCGTGACCGGGCAACAGGTCGAGCAGGAGCGGCAGGTCGCAGATGTCACCGCGGACGAAGTCGAGCCGCGGATGGTCCGTGGGCAGGTTGCTCAGGTGGCCGGCGTAGGTGAGCTTGTCCAGGACGGTGACGCGGGTGTCCTCGTAGCCCGGGTAGCCGCCCGCCAGCAGGGTGCGCACGTAGTGCGAGCCGATGAAGCCGGCACCTCCGGTGACCAGGATCCTCATGCCGCGACCTCTATCCGTGTGTGATCGCCCACCACGAGCCGGTGGTGGGACTCCTCGTGCTCGCTGGGTCCGATGACCGCGGAGCGCCCGATCAACGAACCGTGCAGGCCGGGCACCCGCGAGATCGAGGCGTCGTCCATCACGATCGAGTCGGCGAGCCGGGTGGCGCGCAGGACGCAGCCGCGCCCGACGGCGGTGTACGGGCCGATCTGGGAGTCCTCGACGAGCGTGCCGGCGCCGATGACGACCGGGCCCTCGATGCGCGAGCGCACCACGCGGGCGCCCGCCTCGACGGTGACCTGGCCGATCAGCTCGCTGGCCCCGTCGACGTCACCGAAGACACCGGGCTCCCGGTCGGCGAGCAGCTTGCGGTTGCACGCGAGGACGTCGTCGACCCGCCCGGTGTCCTTCCAGTACCCGTCGTACTCGCTGGCCCGGACGTCGGCACCGGAGCTGACCAGCCACTGGATGGCGTCGGTGATCTCCAGCTCGCCGCGGGCGCTCGGGGCGATGGAGTCCACCGCCTCGTGGATGGCGGGCGTGAAGAAGTAGACCCCGATCAGCGCCAGATCGCTCCGCGGCTCCTTGGGTTTCTCCACCAGCCGGCGGACCGCGCCGTTCTCGTCGAGCTCCGCGACGCCGAAGGCTGTCGGGTCGGGCACCTTGTGCACCACGACCTGGGCTGCGGGCCGGTTCGCCGCGAACGCGTCGGCGATCTCCTGGATGCCGTCGGGCAGCATGTTGTCCCCGAGGTACATCACGAAGTCGTCGTCGCCGAGGAAGGGGCGGGCCAGGGCCACGCAGTGGGCGAGGCCGAGCGGCCGCTCCTGCGGTATGTAGGTGATGCGGCAGCCGAACCGGGAACCGTCCCCGACGGTCTCGGCGATCTCCTCGCCCCAGTCACCCACGATGACGCCGATCTCGGTCACCCCGAGCGCGGCCACGTTTTCCAGGACGTGTTCGAGCACGGGTGTGTTGGCGATGGGAATGAGCTGTTTCGGCATGGAATAGCTGAACGGGCGCAGCCGTGTGCCTGCGCCCCCGGACAGTACGAGAGCCTTCATGGTCACGTTCTCCTCGCGGCGGCGGACAGCGCATCCGGACTGGTGTCCTTCCAGTGAGCGAAGGCACCGCGGGAGATCCCGTCGGCGACGCTCATCGCATGCGCATCCTTCTCGGAAATCAACGGTGGTTCCGTGAAACCCCAGGGAAGGTCGAGGTCGGGATCGAGCGGGTCGATGTCGATCTGCGTGCCCGGGACGTGTTCGCTGGAGAGCACATAGCAGATGCAGGCGTCGTCGGTGAGCGTGAGAAATCCGTGGCCGACGCCCTCGGGCACGAAGACGGAATTCCCGGAGTCGGCGTCGAGCACGTTCGAGTCGTACTGGCCGAACGTCGGCGAATCGACGCGCAGATCGACGACGAAATCCCGCAGCGCGCCACGGACGCACGTCACGAACTTCGCCTGACCGGGCGGCCGGGCGACGCTGTGGATGCCCCGGAGCGTATTCCGGCGGGACACCGAGTAGTTGATCTGCCGGGGCGTGAACGGATAGCCGGTCACGTGCTCCAGTTCCTCGGCACGCCATCCTTCGTGGAAGCTCCCGCGTTCGTCACGCAGGGCGTCGGGGGTGACGAGGAACGCTCCGGGCACTCGGGTGGGGGTGATGCGCATGGTCCGTCCCTCCGCTACGTCCGGGCCCGGTGCCGGGCCGTGAGCTTCTCCAGCGTGGGCACGACGTCCGAGGGGGCCGGCACGGCGAGGGCGTCCTGCTGGAGCCGACGGGCGCCCTCGCGGAACGAGGGGTCACGGACCACCCGCAGCAGGCGCGCGCGCATCTCGGCGACGGAGTGCGCGTCCTGGTTGAGGGTCAGCCCCGCGCCGCCCTCCTCGACGTGCCGCGCGAAGTTCCACGCGCTCATGGTGTTGTCGGTGACGGGGGTGTCCGGGCCGCGGTCGGCGAGCGTGATCAGCTGCGGGACACCGTGCGCCAGCGCGGCACCGTGCGTGCCGCTGCCGCCGTGGTGGATCAGCGCGGCGCAGGTCGGCAGCAGGGGGGCGAGCGGTACGTAGGCGTGCGCGTGCACGTTGCCCGGAACCGTGCGCCCCGCGAGCTGATCGTCGTCGAAGGTGGCGAAGACGTCGACGTCCAGGCCGTCCACCGCCGACAGCAGGTTGTCCACCCAGCGCCTCCAACTGCCCGGCGCGAAGGTACGGACCGAGCCCCCCAGGGTCACGGCCACCCTCGGCCGCGTGGGCGGCTCGCGCATCCATGACGGGAGCACTGCCGGACCGGTGTACGGGATCCAGCGCATCGCAACGGTCCGGGCGCGGGTGGACAGCCGCATCGCGGCCGGCATCGGGTCGACGCTCCACTGCCCGAACAACAGCTCCTCGTCGACCTCGACCCCGTGGTGTTCGGCCAGGCCCCGCACCAGAGCCACGAGCGGGCTCCTGGCGCCGGGGCCCAGGTGGGTGTCGATCCGGTCCTGGGCCCAGGCTCCGTAGTCCTGGCCCCACAGCAGCCGCGCGTGGGCCGCACCGGTCAGCCGTGCCGCGATCGCGGCGGAGGGCCAGATGGGGTCCCACAGGACGAGGTCGGGCCGCCAGCGGGCGGTGAAGTCGAGCAGGTGGTCCAGGAGGGCGGGGTGGCCCTGCGGGCTGCTGTGCGCGGGGTGGAACAGGCGCGCGGCCGAGAGCGGAAAGTGACGGAAGGTCTGCCACTGTCGCTGATCGGCCTCGTCGAGCGACAACTCCTTCTCGATGGAGTCGAGTTCTCCCTCGAAGAGTTCGGCGGCTGTCTCCCCGGCTCGCAGTTCGGCCAGGGACGTCGCGGTGAATTCCGTGCCGCCGAGCGACACTCCGTTGAGCCCGATCGCTCGGGCCTTCTCGGCCGTCGTGTGCGGCCCCGCCACTCGCACCTCGTGCCCCGCCGCCTGAAGTGCCGCGGCGAGCGGATAGGTCGGAAAGAGATGCGCCTGCGCGGGCCACACTGCGAACAGCACCCGCATGGGCCTCCCCCGGTCGCTCGTCATATCTGCAAACTAGTCGAGTGGCCGCACCACCGAGTAATCGGTGAGTAATCATCCTGAGGGAAAGAAAGCACAGCGAGAAAAGGGGGCGGCCCGGTGCACCGAATTGGATATCGGTGCACCGGGCCGGCCCCGCCGGAAGGCCGCAGGCGGCTACTTCTTCTTGGCCTTCACCTTCTCGAAGGTGCGGGCGAACGAGTCGTTCCCGTAGCCCTCGCCGACCAGCTCGTCGGCGGCCTTCTTGACCGGCTCGAGCCAGGAGGCGTCGACGCCCAGCTCCTTGCTCGCCTGGATGATGTGACCGAGCGCGAGCTGGTTGGTGCTGACGTTGGAGATCTCGGTCGCGTAGTCGCCCTCGTCGATGACCCGCGCCTGGTCCTGGCTGGCGATGGCGGCCGAGACCACGTACTGCACCCAGGTGTTGATGTAGGGCTGGAACTCCTGGGCGGAGATGCCCGCGGTGTTGACCAGCGCGTGCGCGTGGCCCCAGCCCTGGCCGGCGGCGTACAGGACGGTCAGCAGCGCCAGGTCGAAGATGAGGGGAACCCCCGGGTCCTCGCTGACGTGCACGGAAGCGCCGCCGAGCTCCTTCAGCAGCGACTCGTTGGCGTCGAAGATCTCCTTCTTGCCGCCGTAGAAGAACTGCCCCTGCGGCGTGCCGACGAGCGGCGGGATCGCCATGATCGCACCGTCGAGGTACGCGATGCCGTGGTCGGCGGCCCAGGCGGCCGTCGAACGGGCGTCGTCGGGCGTGCCCGTGGTGAGGTTGACGAGGGTCTTGCCCGACAGCTCCTTGGCCAGCGGGTCGATGAGACCGCGTGTGACCTCGTACGTGGACACGCAGACGATGACGACGTCACTCGCCGCGACCGCGTCGGCGACCGAACCGGCCAGCTTCGCGCCCTCGGAAACAAGCGCGTCGGCCTTTTCGGCGGACCGGTTCCACACGGTGGTCGGGTGACCGTTGCGCAGCAGGGTCGCCGCCAGCGCCTGGCCCATCAGACCGAGGCCGACGACTGATACCGGAGCGTTGTTGTTGGACATTGAGCGGTGTCTCCTTGGGAAATGGGTATCCGGGCGGCATTCATTGAGATGGTAGGCAGCGATTTCACCACCCCTCAAGTACTTACAAAAAGGTAAGTGGTCCGCCCGGAATGGATTTCAGGTCATCCCGCATTGACCGCGGTGGGGCGCACCCGGACTATGCGGCGACCTGCTTGGTCAGTGCAAGGGCCTGCTGCGCCGCCCGGAATCCCGACTCGACCGCACCGTCCACGAAGCCCGCCCAGCCGGTGGCGATGTCGCTGGTGGCGAACGTCAGCCGGCCCACCGGCTGCTGCACCGCGCGGAGCTTCGTGGTGAGCTGGCCCGGCCGGCGGAAGGTCCAGCCGCCCAACGAGAACTCGTCGCGGCCCCAGTGTTGGGCCTTGACCGAGACGACCTCCAGGGTCGGGTCGAGCTCGCGCACCGCGGCCCGCACCTGTTCCAGGTTGTTGCCGTCCAGCGTGGGGTCGGCACTGAACCCCACCGCGATCTGACCGTCCGGCAGGATGTGCTGGGACAGCATCGACACCAGCTTGTAGCCCTCGGGCGCCTGGGCCACGAACCTACCGATGTTCTGGCCGCGCAGTTGCATGTAGATCTTCTGCGCGGACTGGACGGCCATGCCCTCCTTGGACAGGGCGAGGAACTCGCTCGGCAGACCCGCCGAACCGAAGTTGATGTTCTTCCACACGTTCACCGGCAGGGCCACCACGGCGACCTTGGCCGAAATCCGCTGCCCCGCGCGGGTGGTGATCTGCACTCCGGCATTGGTGTTCTCGATGCGCGAGACCGGGGTGCTCAGCTTCAGCCCGGAGAGTCGCGCGTCGTCCAGCATGGCCTGCAGGAGGCCCTTCATACCGGGGGCGGGGCGGTCGACGTTGACCCCCATGAACCCCCCGTAGGTACGCCCGGACAGCGCCCACCAGTGGGCGAGCATGGTGTACGCGCCGTAGGTGCTGCTGCCGCCGGAGTAGCCGCCGGTGATCGCGCTGACCCAGCGGTCGTCCTCCGCGCTGAGCCGCAGCTGGTCGAGTCGGTCGCGCAGGGACAGCTTGTCCGGTTCGATGAGGCCGGCCGCGTTGAAGAACGGCTCGTAGGGGCGCGGGAAGAACCCCTCGGTCCCCTCCATCACCTTGCCGAGCAGCGTCGCCTCCCGGGCGAAGACCTCGTCCGGCGTGTACGTCGCCACGCCCTGCGGAGCCGGGTAGATCGCCCGGTCCATCGGGTCGGTGTCCGAGACGATCGGAATGTTGTAGCGCTGCGCCTCGCGCCAGACGTTGACCTGGATCTCGTCGATCCAGGTGCCGCCGAACTCGACCTGCTTGCCGAGGAACGTACTGGTCCAGGTGCGCCCCCCGATGCGATTGCGCGCCTCGACCAGCAGTGTCCGCAGGCCCTTCGACTGGAGCTCGCGGGCCGCGGTGACACCCGCGAAACCCGCGCCGATCACGATGGCGTCGTAGCCGGTCGCCTCGTCGGCAGCGGCCGGGGACGCGGCCCCGAGTCCGACCGCCCCGGCCCCGGCGACCGCCGCGGAGCCGGCCGCAACCTTGAGCAGCGAGCGCCGCGAGGTGCCCCGGCCCGATATGGAAGCGAGCAAATCCCGTGCAGTATCCATGATTCCTTCCCAGTTCGCCGAAACCCCCGGGCGGGCCACGTCATGGGCCCGGCCTGGGGGTGTCGGATGGTCCGTCGAGTGCCGCCGTCGGGGCGGCGCCGGATGCGCCGCGGACGGCGGTGGATTCAGAGAAGTTCGGTGGCCGGGTCGAGCCCGAGCAGCACACGGCCGTGCACCTCGAGGTTGGTGTGGGGCGCCATCATTCCGTGCAGGGAGAGGCCCATCATGTCCCGGTAGAACCGCTGGAACGGGGCCTTGCGGGCGATGGCGGACGCCCCGCTCACCGAGTGCAGCTCCGCCACGGCCTCCTTGGTGAGCTGCAGGGCGTAGCCGCACTGACCGCGGATCGCGGCGCGCTCCTCCAGGGTGGGCTGCTCACCGGCGTCGGCACGGTCCTGGAGGACCTTGAGGTAGCCGGCGGCGAGCCCCTCGGCCGCGGCGATCTTGTTCGCCGCGGTGGCGACCTTGATCTGGGTCAGCGGGTGCTGCGACTGGTCCTCGTTGTGCGTGTACGCGATCGGGCGGCCCTTGACCTGCCCGACGAACAGTTCGAGGGCGGCCTTCGCCATCCCGATGTACGCGCCCACGGAGGCGGCCATGACCACGCCGACCAGACCGTAGTTCCGGCCGGTGGCCCCGGTGTTGGACCGGTCGCCAGAGGTCCCGTTGACCGCGTCCTCACCGCCGGCCACCCGATGCGCGGGGACGAAGACGTTCTCGGCCGTCACCGTGGAGCTTCCGGTGCCCTGCGCGGCCGTCACGTCCCAGTCGTCGGCGATGGACAGCTCCGACATCGGCACGATCGCGAAGACCTGCTCGTACTGACCGTCCGGGTGCTCCAGAAGCGCTGCCAGCAGGTCCCAGTGGGCGGCGCGACAGCCGGAGTTGAATCGCCAGCTGCCGTTGAGGAGGTAGCCGCCCTCGGTCGGCGTCACCATCCCGCTGGGCGTGAAGCCGCCGGAGATCCGCACCGAAGGCTGGGCGAACACCTCCTCCTGGGTGCGGTCCGGGTAGAGGGTGGCCATCCACCCGCTGGTGACCCAGGCGACCGAGAGCCAGCCGGTCGAGCCGCAGCCTCGTGCGATCTCCGTGAAGATCTCGACCTGGTCGGCCAGCGGCAGATCGAGACCCCCGAAGCGGCGGGGCACGGCGGCCCTGAACACCCCGGCCTTCTCGAGCAGTTCGACGTTCTCCTCCGGGACCCAGCGGCGCTCCTCCGCCGCCAGACCGTTCTCCCTCAGCTTCGGGACGAGGTCCGTCACTGCCTTCAGTACAGCTGCGGTCTCCGTGTCAGCCGCGGTCATCCTGATTCTCCTTGCGGTTGGTGAGGCGGAAAAGCGAGGGGGACGTGCGTGGGAGCGATGTGGGGGGTGCGGCCGCCGAAGGGATCGCTCGGCGGGCGCTTCGCCGCTACTTCGTGTGCTCCGCGGTCAGCCGCTCCAGCTGCGGAACGATGTCGTTCGGAGTCGGTGTCGCGAGAAGGTCCCGGTAGAGGGATTCCGCCCCACTGCGGAATCCGGGCTCCCGGAGCACGCGCAGCAGTTGTTCCCGCAGCTGCGGGACGGACGAGCGGGCCGGGTCCAGCGCGAGACCGGCTCCACGCCCGGTCACGTACCGCGCGGTCCACCGGGAATGCCACCAATTGTGGTCCTGGAGCAGGATCAGCTGGGGCACGCCGTACACGGCGGCCGCCGCCGAGATGCCGTACCCGCCGTGGTGGATCACCGCGGAACAGGTGGGCAGCAGGGCGGTGTACGGGACGTAGTCGACGACCCGGAAGTTGTCCGGGACCCGCTGACCCGCCAGCTGCCTGCTGTTGAGCGCCGCCACCACCTCGACGTCGAGACCGCCGGCGACCTCCAGCATCGTCGCCACGAGGCGCGCCTGCTCCTCGGCCCCGAACTCGTAGTCCCGCGACGTGGTTCCCAGTGTCAGTGCCACGCGTGGGCGCTCCGGAGCCCCGTAGAGCCACTCGGGCAGGACGTCCGCGCCACCGTAAGGGAGCGCTTGGACAGGCACCGTTCTGGTGTTCGTGGCCAGCCGCATCGCCGGGGGAATCGGGTCGACGGTCCACTGGCCCAGCAGCAGTTCGTCGTCCACCGTGAGGCCGTACCGCGCCGCGACGGGCTCGGCCATCTCGACCAGCGGGTCGCGCAGACCGAGCTCCGCCAGTTCCGGGCGTTCGTCGAAGCGGTCCTTGACCCAGGCGAAGTAGTCCTCGCCCCACATCAGCCGGGCGTGCGCCGCGCCGCTCACCCGGGCCGCCACAGGGCCGGCGAGCCAGGTCGGGTCCCACAGGACCAGATCCGGCCGCCACTGGGTGGCGAACCCGACCAGGCGGTCCACGAGAGAGGGGTGCTCCGCGCCGTCGCCGCCCCCACCCTCCGCGGTGTCACCCGTGGGGTAGAAGATCGACATCGGTGGCATGACGATCGTCCGGAACTCCTGCCACACCCCGGCGTCCTCCTCACCGAGCGCCAGCTTCTCGGTGATCAGGTCCAGCCTCTCCTCGTCCACCCGCATCGGCGGGAAGTAGTCCTCGTCGCTGAGCGCGACGGCGGTGAGTCCGGCGGAGACGACCGGTCGCGTCGCATCCGGGTGGGTGGTCGCGACGCGGACCTCGTGCCCCGCACCCTGGAGAGCCCGGGCGAGCGGTACGACCGCGTGCACATGGGCCTTCGCGGGAAGGACGGTGAACAGAACGCGCATGGAAGGTTCCCTCTCGGCGTGCGCTTTCGGTCCGTCGGATACGACGGGGTGGCTGACTAATTGAGGAATCCGTAGACCTTGCTGATCCGTCCGTCCTCGAAGACGACGGCGTCCGTGCCGCTGGCAGCACCAGCGGGGGCTCCCGGAGCTCCCCAACGCCAGCTGAACAGAGCGAGGTTGTTGTGCGCGTTGAGGACCGCGACGAGCGAGAACACGTACTCGGGGAACTCCTGGTGGAAGTAGGCCATGTACTCGTCGAGCCCCACGTGGCCCTCGACGGGTGCGTCGAGGTTGTTGTCGATGTACGAACCGTCCTCGGCGAAGACCTGGGCGATCTGCTCACGACGCTGCCGGCCGTCCCGCTCGTTCCAGGTGTCGATGTACTTCTGGACGATCTCGGACGCGTTCTTGATGTCCATGCTCACTGCGGGAACCGCCTAGGTCTCGTGGTGGAGGGGGGTGGGGGGTTGCGGGTGGAGCGGAGTGGAACGGGCGGAGTGGAGGGGGGCGGTCAAGACGCGGCGCGGGAGCCGCGCAGGATCCGGGTCAGCATTCCCGGGCGCATCAGCGTCGACGGCGGTTCGATGAGGCCGACGACGCGCAGGAACGCCTCGGTCACCGCGGGGTCCCTGGTCGACGCCGCCTGGACGCGGGCGGTCAGCGCGTGCGCCATACGCGTCGACAGGGTGCGCCTGCCCTCGACTCCGGGGAAGGCGAGGTCGTTGATGGTCATGGCTTCCCACGGCCCGTCGACCGCCCGGTGCGCGACGTCCCGGAAGTACGCCGCCGGGACGGGTGCCGACCCCGAGGCCAGGTGTTCGCGCAGCACCTGCGCGCCGAGCGAGGCGACCGTCATGCCCTGGGCGTACGTCGGGTTGAAGCTGCACACGCTGTCGCCCGTGACCAGCAGCCCCTGGGGGAAGCGCGGGACCCGCTCGAAGTGACGACGGACACTGACGGGGTACTTGAAGGCGACCGGGTCCTCCAGCGGCTCCTGGTCCTGGACCGCCTCGAAGATGTCCGGCACGGCGAGCGACTTGAGGAAGACCCGGAAGCCCTCCCGGTCGGTCGGAGGATGGTCCCCGAGGATGCCGTAGGCGGTCAGGGTGACCAGGCCGTCCTCCACCTTGGTCATGATCGCGCCGCGCGGCAGCTCCGCCGAGGCGATGACGGCGATGGAGATCTCGTCGTCGTACGGGTCGGAGGTCAGCCGATAGCGGCAGGTGGTGTAGCCGACGCCGACCTTCAGCCGGGACTCCTCGACGCGGGGGAATCCGAACTCCTCCAGCCAGGCCGGCACGCGTGAGCCGCGACCCGTGGCGTCCACCACCAGATCGGCGCCGATCGACTCCTCGGGCGAGCCGCCGCCGTGGGCCTGCACCCGCACGCCGGTCACCCGCGCGTGGTCGGGCGTCGTCTCCAGACCGAGGATGTCGTGTCCTCCCCGGAAGGCCACGTTCGGCAGCGCGGCGACCCGCGCGTAGACGTGGCGCTCCAGGAAGGGCCGGCTCGCGGCCACGGCGCGCAGCCCGGTGCGGACCCGCCGCGGGCTCTTTCCGTTGAAGTACCAGCGGGTGTTGAACCCCACGTCACCGGTGGCGGCCCCGGCGGCGATCATCTCGTCGCTGATGCCCGGGAACAGCTCCTCGATGACCTGCTGCCCACGTGCCTGCAGGGCGTGCAGATGCCGCCCCTGGGGAACTCCACGCCGTACCCGGTGGCCCTCCGTGAGCTCGTCGCGCTCCACCACGGTGACCTTCTCGTACGCGTCCGACAGCACGCGGGCGGCGAAGAGCCCCGACATGCTGCCGCCGAGCACGACCGCGTGGTCTCCGACGCGTTGACGCGCAGGGGTCATCCCAGTCCTCCTCAAGGTCCGCTGGTCCGCCACTTCGACTTGCCGTACGGGAGCGCCGCTCCGACTCGCGGTACGGGAGCGCTTCTTCGACTCGCCGTACGGAAGAGCTACTTCGACTCGCCGTACGGAAGAGCTACTTCGACTCGCCGTACGGGAGTGCTACTTCGACTCGCCGTACGGGTCGTCGATCGCGTAGCGCCAGTTGCCGTCGTCGCCGCGGCGCAGCACATCGAGGCCGACGCCCTCGCCGGTCTCCTTGGTGCCGTCGGGGTGGACGATCTCCATCGTCCAGTCGACGACGAGGAGGGCGGTGTCGGCCGTCACGTACGCGTGCCGCGTCGTCGCCGTCATGACGGGCTTCAGCTTGAGGAACTCCTCGACGTACACCTCCCGCTCCCGGCCCGTCAGCGGCTTGCCCTTCTCCCAGGCGGCCACGGCCTCCGGGGTGTACATCGCGTTGACCGCCTCCGCGTCCCCGGAGTTGATGGCCCGGACATAGAGATCGGTGTGCTTTTCGGCGTCGCTCGTGAGCTCGATATTCGCCATGATGCAGTCCGCTCCGCTTCCTTTGGACTTCTCGGTAACGTGTGCTCGGATCAAGTCGGAGCGACCATATCCGGTCATCTCCCATTAGCCGCTCATCGGCAAGTAACAGCCCTCCCACCAGCACGTTCCACCGGGGATTACTGCCCTGTGACTGACGACTGAGAGGGGCCGGTCCGGCTCGCTGTTACTGTCCTCGGGAAGCCTCAGTCTGGGTTGCAGAAAAGGAATTGCGCAACCGCAGAGTTTCGAATCAAGTGTCACCTAGAGGCGTTTACCGCAATCCCTGAAAAGTGGAATTGCAGACCTCGACGTGCCTTGTGGGATTCACCTAGGGAAGGGCATCCGAGCGCGATGACGATTGAGCAGGGTTCTCTGGCGACTGGCGACGGACACGGCGAAGCGGTCGCCGTCGTCGGAATGGCCTGCCGGCTCCCCGATGCGCCGACGCCCGCGGCCTTCTGGTCCCTGCTGCGCGCGGGCAGGAGCGCCGTCACCGACGTGCCGGACGGGCGTTGGGAGTCGCTGCTCGACGACGAGGGGGCGGCGGACGACGACCTTCCGGCCGGGGCGCGCCGGGGTGGGTTCCTGCCCGACGTCGGGGACTTCGACGCCGCCTTCTTCGGGATATCGCCGCGCGAGGCCGTCACCATGGACCCGCAGCAGCGGATCGTCCTGGAACTGACCTGGGCCGCCCTGGAGGACGCGGGCATCGTCCCGGCCACGCTCAAGGGGAGCGGAACCGCGGTCTTCGTCGGGTCGTTGCGCGACGACTACGCCGGCCTGGTCAACCAGCACGGCGGCGCCGCCCTCACCCAGCACACGATGACGGGCGTGAACCGGGGCGTCATCGCCAACCGCGTCTCGTACCACCTGGGGCTGCACGGCCCCAGCCTCACCGTGGACTCCGCCCAGTCCTCGTCGCTCGTCGCGGTCCACCTCGCCTGCAAGTCGCTGCGGAGCGGCGAGGCGGGCATGGCGATCGCCGCGGGTGTGAACCTCAACATCCTCGCGGAATCGGCCGTCACCGAGGAGCGGTTCGGCGGCCTCTCGCCCGACGGGCGGACCTACACGTTCGACGCGCGCGCCAACGGCTTCGTACGGGGCGAGGGCGCGGGTGTCGTCGTCCTCAAGCCCCTGAGCCGGGCGCTCGCCGACGGCGACCGCGTCTACGGCGTGATCCGCGGCAGCGCCGTCAACAACGACGGCGCCACCCCCGGCCTCACCGTCCCCAGCCCGACGGCCCAGGAAGAGGTCCTGCGCCAGGCGTACGCGCAGGCCGGCGTCGCGCCCGAGGACGTGCAGTACGTGGAGTTGCACGGGACGGGCACCCCGGTCGGCGACCCGCTGGAGGCCGCGGCGCTCGGCGCGGCGCTCGGGCGAGGGCGAGGCCAGAGGCAAGAGCGAGGCCAGGGGCAGGGGCAGGGGCACGGGAAGGAGCCTCGGGAGGAGCAGGGCCAAGGGCGGGAGCGGGTCCGTCCGTTGCTGGTCGGCTCCGCCAAGACCAACGTCGGGCACCTCGAGGGCGCGGCGGGCATCGTCGGACTGCTCAAGACGCTGCTCAGCCTGTGGCACCGGGAGATCCCGGCGAGCCTCAACTTCGAGACGCCCCACCCCCGGATCCCGCTGGACGAGCTCGGCCTCGCGGTCCAGCGGGAGCTGACGCCGTGGCCCCGGCCCGACCGGCCCCTGGTGGCCGGCGTCAGCTCGTTCGGCATGGGCGGCACCAACTGCCACGTGGTGCTGGAAGAGGCGCCGGTCGAGGCGCCGGGAGAGACGCCGGTCGAGGCGCGTCCTGAGGGTTCCGGTATCGCGGGGGACGGCACGGAGAGCGACGCACCCGTCGACGCGCCCGTCGTGCCCTGGGTCCTCTCCGGGCGCGGAACAGGCGCCCTGCGCGCGCAGGCGGGCCAGCTCGCCCCGTACGCCGCCGAGCGGCCCTCGACGCGGGCGCTGGACATCGCCGGGACGCTCGCCTCGGCCCGTACCGCCTTCGAGCACCGCGCCGTCGTCGTCGGCGCCGGTCACGACGAGCTGGTGGCCGGGGTGCGCGCGCTCGCGGACGGCGAGAGCGCTCCCGGACTCGTCGAGGGCCCGGCGCGCGGCACCGGACCGGCCGCGGACCGCGTCGTGTTCGTCTTCCCCGGCCAGGGCTCGCAGTGGGCCGGCATGGCCGTGGAACTGTGGGACTCCTCCCCCGTGTTCGCCCGCCGCATGGACGAATGCGCCCAGGCGCTCGCCGAGTTCACCGACTGGGACCTGCGCGACGTCCTGCGCCAGGCGCCCGGCGCCCCGGGGTTCGACCGGGCGGACGTCGTCCAGCCCGCGCTGTTCGCGGTCATGGTCTCGCTGGCCGAACTGTGGCGCTCCCACGGAGTGACCCCCACGGCCGTCATCGGCGCCTCGCAGGGCGAGATCGCCGCGGCGTGCGCCGCCGGAGCGCTGTCGCTGCGCGACGCGGCGCGGGTGGTCGCGCTGCGCTCGCGGGTCCTGCTGGCCCTCGCCGGGCGCGGCGGCATGGTGTCCGTCGCCGAGACCGCCGCGCGGGTGGAGGAGCTGATCGCCTCCTGGGACGGCCGGCTCTCCCTCGCCACGGTCAACGGCCCGGCCACCGTCGTCGTGGCCGGCGAGAGCTCCGCCCTCGACGAACTCCTCGTCCGCTGCGCCGAGCAGGACGTCCGCGCCCGCCGCATCCCCGTGGACTACGCCTCGCACTCCGCGCAGGTCGAGGAGCTCGAGGCCGAACTCGCCTCCGTACTGGACGGGATCGCGCCGCGCCCCTCCGACGTACCCGTCTACTCGACGGTGACCGCCGGCCCCCTCGACGGCACCGAGATGGGCGCCGCGTACTGGTACCGCAATCTGCGGCAGACCGTGCGCTTCGAGGAGACCGTGGCCGCCGTGCTCGCGGACGGGGACGCGACGTTCATCGAGATGTCCCCCCACCCCCTCATGGGCGTGGGCATCGAGCAGACCGCCGAGGCGCGGGGCACCGGCGAGGCCGTGTTCCTCGGCTCGCTGCGGCGCCGCGAGGGCGGCCCCCGCCGCTTCCTCGCCTCGCTCGCCGAGGCCTGGGTCCAGGGCGTACCGGTCGACTGGGCGGGCCTGACGGCCGGCTCCGGCGCCGTCCCCGTCGACCTTCCCACGTACGCCTTCCAGCGGCGCCGTTTCTGGGTCGGCGAGGACGTGCGCGCCACCTCGGAGAGCGACACCGCGGGCGCGGCGGAGCTGCACACCCGGCTGACCGGCGTCGACGAGCAGGAGCGGCGCCGTGCCGTGGGCGACCTGGTCCGTGCGCAGGCCGCCGCCGTCCTGGAGTACGAGTCGGACGCCGTCGACTCCCGCCGCACCTTCAAGGACCTGGGCTTCGACTCGCTCACCTCCGTGGAACTTCGCAACCGGCTCAGCAAGGTCACCGGGCTGCGGCTGCCCTCCTCGCTGCTCTTCGACCACCCGACCCTGGAGAACCTGGTCGACCACCTGGCGACGGCCGTCCTCGAAGCGCCCGGCGCCGGGGACGGCGAGGTCGAGGGGGCGGGTGCGGCCGCCCCCTCGACCTCCGCGGCCTCGGCTTCCACGGCCGCCTCCGCCTCCGGACGCCGTCCACGCCGGGCCCGGGCCCGGGCCGACGAGGCGATCGCCATCGTCGGCATGGCCTGCCGCTACCCCGGCGGCGTCTCCTCGCCGCAGGAGCTGTGGCGCCTGGTCGCCGAAGGCCGGGACGCCATCAGCGAGTTCCCCGTCGACCGCGGCTGGGACGAGGAGCTCTACGACCGGGACCCCGAGCGCACCGGAAAGAGCTCCGCCCGGCACGGCGGATTCCTGCACGACGCGAGCGCCTTCGACGCCGGTTTCTTCGGTATCTCCCCGCGCGAGGCGCTCGCCATGGACCCGCAGCAGCGGCTGCTGCTGGAGACCGCCTGGGAGGCCGTGGAGCACGCGGGCCTCGACCCGCGCGCCCTCGAAGGCAGCCGTGCGGGCGTCTTCGTCGGCGGCACCGCGCTCGACTACGGCCCGCGCATGGACCAGGCGCCCGAGGGCATCGAGGGCCACCTGCTGACCGGCGGTCACACCAGCATCCTGTCGGGGCGGATCGCCTACCAGCTCGGCCTCGTCGGACCCGCCGTCACCATCGACACCGCCTGCTCGTCCTCCCTGGTGGCCCTGCACATGGCCGTGCGCTCGCTGCGCGAGGGAGAGACGACGCTGGCCCTGGCCGGCGGCGCGACCGTGATGTCGGGTCCCGGCATGTTCCTGGAGTTCTCCCGCCAGCGGGGCCTCTCGCCCGACGGGCGCTGCAAGTCCTTCGCCGCCTCCGCCGACGGCACGGGCTGGGCCGAGGGCGTCGGCCTGCTGCTTCTCGAACGCCTCTCCGACGCCCGCAGGAACGGCCACCAGGTCCTCGCGGTCGTCCGCGGCACCGCCATCAACCAGGACGGCGCCAGCAACGGCCTGACCGCCCCCAACGGCCCCTCCCAGCAGCGGGTCATCCGCGACGCCCTGGCCGACGCCCGCCTCGGCACGGCCGACGTCGACGCGGTCGAGGCGCACGGCACGGGCACCCGGCTCGGCGACCCGATCGAGGCCGAGGCGCTCCTGGCCACCTACGGCCAGGGCCGGGCGGGCGGTACGCCGGTCCACCTCGGCTCGCTCAAGTCCAACATCGGGCACACCCAGTCGGCCGCGGGTGTCGGCGGTGTCATCAAGATGGTCGAGGCCATCCGGCACGGCGTCCTGCCGAGGACGCTCCACGTGGACGAGCCCTCCCCGCACGTCGACTGGGAGGCCGGCGCGCTCTCGCTGCTCACCGAGGAACGGCCCTGGCCGGAGACCGGGCGGCCGCGCCGCGCCGCCGTCTCGTCCTTCGGTATCAGCGGCACCAACGCGCACGTGATCATCGAGGAAGCCGCCGCGACTCCGCTCACGGAGGCAGGCCCCGCCGCCTCCGCAGGACCGCTCGTGGAGACGACATCCGCGACTGCGTCCGTATCCGCGTCTGCGTCCGCGTCCGCATCCGTATCCGTATCCGCGCCCGCCTCCGTCCCGGACCACCCGCCCGTCCCGGACCACGCGCCCGTCCCCGTCCCGTGGGTCCTGTCCGCGCGTGACGAGCGCGCGTTGCGGGCGCACGCCGGCCGGCTCCACGCACGGCTGACGGAGGACGAGGAGGTCACCGGTCAGGACGCCGGCCGCTCCCTGGCCACCCGTACCGCGTTCGAACAGCGGGCGGCCGTCGTCGGCACCACCCGCGAGGACCTGCTCGCCGGTCTCGACGCCCTCGCGCGCGGAACGGCCGCGCCCGGCACCGTGACCGCGAACGCCTCCCGGTCCGGCCTGACCGCCTTCCTGTTCACCGGCCAGGGCGCGCAGCGCGTCGGCATGGGCCGGGAGCTGTACGCCACGCACCCTGTGTACACGCGCGCCTTCGACGCCGTCTGCGCCGAGTTCGACGCGCACCTCGACGTGCCGCTGAAGGACGTCGTCCTCGCCGACGAGGACAGCCCTGAGGGGCGCGAGCGCGCGGAGCTGCTGCACCGCACCGCGTACACGCAGCCCGCCCTGTTCGCCGTCGAGGTGGCGCTGTTCCGGCTGCTCGAACACCACGGGCTCACCCCCGACCTGCTCGCCGGCCACTCGATCGGGGAGCTGGCCGCCGCGCACGTCGCCGGTGTCCTCGGGCTGCGCGACGCTGCCGTGCTCGTCGCCGCCCGGGGCCGGCTGATGCAGGCCGCGCCCGAGGGCGGGGCGATGACGGCGATCCAGGCCGAGGAGGACGAGGTCGCCGAGACCCTGCGGGCGTTCGAGGGGCAGGTCTCCCTCGCGGCCGTCAACGGCCCCGGCTCCGTCGTCGTCTCGGGCGACCGGGCCGCCGTCGACGCTGTCGAGGCGCTGTGGCGCGAGCGGGGACGCAAGACGCGCGGTCTGAACGTGAGTCACGCCTTCCACTCGCCGCACATGGACGGCATCCTCGCCGAGTTCCGTGATGTGGCCGCCGCCCTGCGCTTCCACGAGCCCCGGATCCCGCTCGTGTCCACCGTGACGGGCGCACTCGCCACCACGGCCGAACTCACCTCGCCCGACTACTGGACCGCGCAGATCCGGAAGTCCGTACGCTTCCTGGACGCCGTACGCACCCTGCGCGGGCGCGGCGCCACGATCTTCGTCGAGGTCGGCCCCGACGCCGTACTGACGGCCATGGCCGCCGAGGCGACCCGCGAACCGCACACCGAGAACTCGGGCACGGTCACGGACACGCTCACGGGCGCAGGTACGGGTACGGGTACGGGTACCGGTACGGGTACGGGTACGGATTCGGGTACGGGCAGTGCGAGTACGCGTACGGGAACGGGCGCGCAGGCCGCCTCCGAGGCCCACGCCTCGGCCGCTCCCGTCACCACCGTCGCCCTGCTGCGCGCGGGCCGCCCCGAGGCGCAGACCGTGGCCACCGCCCTCGCCACGGCGTACGTGAACGGCACGGCCCTCGACGCGGCGTCGTTCTTCCTCGGCGGCCGCCGGGCCGCCCTGCCGACGTATCCCTTCCAGCGCGAGCGGTACTGGCTGGCGACCGAGCGGGGCGCCGACGCGCGCACGCTGGGCCTCGACCCGGCCGACCACCCCCTGCTGACGACGGCCGTGCACCTGGCCGACCGCGACGACGTGGTGCTCACCAGCCGGCTCTCCCTCAACGGGCAGCCCTGGCTGGCGGACCACGTGATCGGCGACACCGTCCTCGTACCGGCCACCGCCTTCCTGGAACTGGCCGTCGCCGCCGGCCACCACACGGGCGCCGGGCACGTCGACGATCTCACCCTGGCGGCCCCGCTCGCCCTGCCGGAACACGGCGCCGTCCGCGTCCAGGTCGCCGTCGGCGCCCCCGACGAGCGGGGCACCCGCCCGTTCACCGTCCACGCGCGCCCCGACAGCGGCGACGCCGACCAGCTCCCCTGGACCCGCCACGCCACGGGGACGCTCACCACCGCGTCCACCGCTCCCGAGGCGGCGGACGCGACCACCCCCTGGCCGCCGGAGGGCGCCTCGCCGCGTCCGCTGGCCGAGGTGTACGCCCGGCTCGCGCAGTTCGGTTATTCGTACGGGCCCGCGTTCCAGGGCCTGACCGCTCTCTGGCAGAAGGACGACGAGCTCTACGCCGAGGTGAGCCTCGGCGCCGAACACCACGACGGCGCCGCGCACTTCGCCCTGCACCCGGCGCTCCTCGACGCGGCCCTCCACCCGCTCGTGCTGGCCTTCGCGGACGAGGACGCGTCCGCGTCGCCTTCCGACCTGATCAAGCTGCCGTTCGCGTGGTCCGGAGTGTCCCTGCACGCGACCGGGGCCACCGCCCTGCGCGTGCGGATCACCCCGAGCGCGTCGGACGACACGGTCTCGCTCGCCGTCGCCGACCCCGGCGGCGTGCCCGTCGCGTCCGTGGAGGCCCTGACGCTGCGCGCCGTCGCCAAGAGCGAAGTGGCCCCAGCCTCCGGCGTCGGACAGGGCGCGCTGTTCACCGTCGAGTGGCCCGAGGTCTCCGCCCCGGACGCGCACGGCTCGCGCCCGGCGACGCTGCTCGACGCGGGCGACGACCTCGCCGGGGCCGTCGGCGCCGCCACCGTCGTCGTACGCACCGACAGCTGGGCCCTGGACGGCGCCGACCCGGTGGCCGCCGCGCACGGCGCCGCCACCCGCGCGCTCGGTCTCGTCCAGCGCTTCCTGTCCGACGAGCGTTTCCAGGACGCGCGGCTCGCCTTCGTCACCCGTGGCGCGGTGGCCGCGCTCCCCGGCGACGGGATCGGTTCCCTCGCCGCCGCACCCGTCTGGGGTCTCGTCCGCTCGGCACAGACCGAGCACCCGGGCCGACTGCTGCTCATCGACATCGATGAGCCGGCTGAGGACGCGGCGCGGGCGGTGGCGACGGATTCCGGCGCCACCGAGGCACTGATCGCCGCCGCAGCGGCGGCCGGCGACGAGCCGCAGCTCGCCGTACGCGCCGGCCGGCTGCACGCCCCCCGCCTGACCCGCGCGACGACCGGGACCGGGCAGTCGACCTCGACCGGGACCAGCGCCGGCGCCGCCACCGGCACCGGCACCGCAGACGCGACCTCGACCTCGACCACGACCACGACCGGAACCGCGAGGGCGACCCCGGCCGGGACCGAGGCGCCGACCCTGCGGCTCGACCCCAGAGGCACCGTCCTGATCACCGGAGGCACCGGCGGTCTGGGTGGTCTCGTCGCCCGCCACCTGGCTTCGCGGCACGGCGTACGGCACCTGCTCCTCCTCAGCCGGCGCGGACCGGACGCGCCCGGCGCCGACGAACTACGCGCGGAGCTGGCCGAGTTCGGCGCCGAGGCACAGCTCGTCGCGTGCGACGCGGGTGACCGGGACGCCCTCGCGGCCGTCCTGGACGCCGTACCGTCCGAGCGGCCGCTGACCGCGGTCGTGCACACCGCCGGCGTGCTCGACGACGCGACCGTCGAGAACCTCACCGCCGAGCGGCTGGAGGCCGTCCTGCGCCCCAAGGCGGACGCGGCCTGGCATCTGGACGCGCTGACGCGCGAACGCGGACTCGACCTCGGCGCGTTCGTCGTCTTCTCCTCCCTCTCCGGCCTCACCGGCACGGCCGGCCAGGCCAATTACGCGGCCGCCAACGCGTTCCTCGACGCCCTCGCCTCGTACCGGCGCGCAGCGGGCCTGCCCGCGACCTCGCTGGCCTGGGGGCTGTGGGACGGCACGGCCGGCATGGGCGGCACGCTCGGCGACGCGGACCTGGCCCGCTGGGCCCGTATCGGCGTCGCCCCGCTGGCACCCGAGCAGGGTCTGGCCCTGTTCGACGCGGCCCTCGCCACCGAGACCCCGCTGCTGGCCCCGGCCGCGATGACCCCGGCGAAGGCCCGCGCCGCGGCCGACGGCCTGGTCCCCGCGCTGCTGCGCGGCCTGGTCCGCACCCGTCCGCGTCGCGCGGGGCGGGGCGGTGGCGCCCCGACGGGCGGCGACTGGGCGCAGGGCGTCGCCGCCCTGCCCGAAGCCGAACGCCTCGACTCCGTGAGGGAGTTCGTACGCGGTGTGGTGGCCGCGGTCCTCGGTCACTCGGGCGCGGCCGCGGTCGACGCCGAACGCCCCTTCAAGGAGCTGGGCTTCGACTCCCTCGCCGGGGTGGAGCTGCGCAACCAGCTCAACACGGCCACTGGCCTCCGTCTGCCCGCGACCATCGTCTTCGACCACCCCTCACCGGCCGCGCTCGCAGCGCACCTGCTGAGCCAGGTGTCGGGCGCGGCGGCGAGGGCGGCGAAGGCCGTCGTGCGGACGAGCACCGCCGCCGCGGACGAGCCGATCGCCATCGTCGGCATGGCCTGCCGCTACCCCGGCGGCGTGACATCACCCGACGACCTCTGGCGACTCGTCGCCGCGAGCGGAGACGCGATCAGCGCGTTCCCGTCGAACCGCGGCTGGGACATCGACTCGCTCTACGACCCCGACCCGGACCGTATCGGCACCTCGTACGTCCGCCACGGCGGGTTCCTGCATGAGGCGGACCAGTTCGACCCGGAGTTCTTCGGCATGTCGCCGCGCGAGGCGACCGCGACCGACCCCCAGCAGCGGCTCCTCCTCGAAACCGCATGGGAGACCTTCGAGAGCGCCGGGATCGACCCGGCGACCGTACGCGGCACCAACACCGGCGTCTTCACCGGAGCCATGTACGACGACTACGCCGCGCGACTGCCCAGTACCCCGGCCGAGTTCGAGGGGTTCACGCTCGCCGGCAGTCTGTCGAGCGTGGTGTCGGGCCGACTGTCGTACACGTACGGCCTCGAAGGCCCGGCCGTCACGGTCGACACCGCCTGTTCCTCGTCCCTGGTCGCCCTGCACCTGGCCGCGAACGCGCTGCGCGGCGGGGAGTGCGACCTGGCGCTCGCGGGTGGCGTCACGGTGATGTCCTCGCCGAACGTCTTCGTGGAGTTCTCCCGGCAGCGCGGTCTCGCGGCCGACGGCCGGTGCAAGTCCTTCTCGGCGGGTGCCGACGGGACCGGCTGGGCGGAGGGCGTCGGCCTGCTGCTGGTGGAGCGGCTGTCGGACGCGCGGAGGAACGGTCACCGGGTCCTCGCGGTCGTCCGCGGTTCCGCGGTGAACCAGGACGGCGCGTCGAACGGCCTGACCGCTCCGAACGGCCCTTCCCAGGAGCGGGTGATCCGTCAGGCCCTCGCCAACGCGCGGCTGACCGGTGCCGACGTGGACGCCGTCGAGGCCCACGGCACCGGCACCCGCCTCGGCGACCCGATCGAGGCCCAGGCCCTCCTGGCGACGTACGGCCAGGAGCGCCCGGAGGACCGCCCGCTCTACCTGGGTTCGCTGAAGTCCAACATCGGCCACACCCAGGCGGCCGCGGGCGTCGGCGGCATCATCAAGATGATCAAGGCCATGCAGCACGGCGTCCTGCCGAGGACCCTGCACGCGGAGGAGCCCTCCCCGCACATCGACTGGTCCACCGGCGAGGTCGCGCTGCTCACCGAGGCACGGGAGTGGCAGACGGACGGCGGCCGGGCCCGACGCGCGGGCATCTCCTCCTTCGGCATCAGCGGCACCAACGCCCACGTCATCATCGAGGAGCCGGCGGGCACGGACACGACACCCACCGTGCCTTCGAACCCGAACCCGAACACGAACCCGGGTCCGGGTCCGGACGCGGACGCTGATCCGGACGCGAACGCGGACGCGGCAGGCGCTGCCGGCCGCCTCTCCGTCCCCTGGCTGCTCTCCGCCCACGACGAGACGGCGCTGCGCGCCCAGGCGCGCCGGCTGCACGCGTACGCCCTCGGAAACCCGGAGGCGACGGCCGCCGACATCGGCTGGTCGCTGGTCACGACGCGCGGCACCCTGGAACACCGTACGGCCGTCGTCGGATCGGACCGCGACGCGCTCGTACGGGGCCTGGCGGCCGTGGCCGACGGCGTCCCGTCGCCGACCGGCGGGCACGGGGGTACGACGATCGTGCACGGGGGTCCAGCCGCCGTGCGCGGGGCCGCAGGGCGCAGCGGCGGACGCGGAAAGCTCGCGTTCCTGCTCACCGGGCAGGGTTCTCAGCGCCTCGGCATGGGCCGGGAGCTCTACGCCGCGTCGCCGGTCTTCGCCGCGGCCTTCGACGCCGTGTGCGCACAGCTCGACCGCGAGCTGTTCCGGTCGGTGAAGGAGGTCGTGTTCGCCCCCGAGGGCAGCGCCGACTCGGCGCTCCTCGACCAGACGGTCATGACACAGGCGGCCCTCTTCGCACTGGAGACCGCGCTGTTCCGGCTCTTCGAGCACCACGGGATCACCCCCGACTACCTCCTCGGCCACTCGATCGGCGAGGTCACCGCGGCCCACCTCTCCGGAGTCCTCGACCTGGCGGACGCCTCCGTCCTGGTCGCCGAGCGCGGCAGGCTGATGCAGGCCGCGCGCGAGGACGGCACCATGGCCGCGATCCAGGCGAGCGAGGCGGAGGTGCGCGACTCGCTCGCCGACTTCGGCGGCACGGTCGTGGTCGCCGGGGTCAACGGCCCCCGGTCGACGGTGATCTCCGGTGACGAGCTGCTGGTCAACGAGGTCGTCGCCAGGTGGCGCGAGGTGGGTGCGAAGACCAAGCTGCTGCCGGTCTCGCACGCCTTCCACTCGCCGCACATGGACGCCGTCCTGGAGGAGTTCCGGTCCGTCGCCGAGAGCCTCACCTTCCGCTCCCCCACGATCCCCGTGGTGTCGAACGTCACCGGCACGCTGTCCACGCCCGAGCAGCTCTCCTCGCCCGCCTACTGGGCGCGCCACATCCGCGAGGCGGTCCGCTTCGCCGATGGGGTGCGCCACCTGGAGGAACTGGGGGTCACGGACTGGCTGGAGCTCGGCCCCGACGGCGTCCTGACCGCCCTCGTCCAGGAGTGCCTGACGGAGGAGGCCGGCTCACTCGCCCCCGCGCTGCGCAGGGACCGGCCCGACCCCGACACCGTCGGTACGGCGCTGGGCGGGCTGGCCGTGCGCGGCGTCACGCCCGACTGGTCCACGGTCTTCCCCGGGGCACGGCGCGTCGACGACCTGCCCACGTACGCCTTCCAGCACGGCCGCTACTGGCTCGACGCCCCGGCGGCGGCCGCCGACGCGGCCGGCCTGGGCCTGAACGAGGCCGGTCACGCGCTGCTCGGCGCCGCGGTGACGATCGCGGACCGCGACGAGTACGTCTTCACGGGCCGCCTGTCGCGGCGCACGCACCCCTGGCTGACCGAACACGCCGTCGCCGACGTGGTGCTGGTACCGGGAGCGGGCCTGCTGGAACTCGCCCTGCACGCCGCCCGCCATGTGGGCGCGGACGAGGTCGAGGAGTTGGCGCTGGCGGCTCCGCTGGTCCTGCCGGAGCGCGGCGGGGTCCAGCTCCAGGTCGTGGTCACGAGCGCCGACGAGTCCGGCCGCCGGACACTCCAGGTGCACTCACGCCCCGACACGGACACGGAAGGCGACGACAGCCGGGCCTGGACCACCCACGCCACCGGCACCCTCACCACCACAACCGCCACCACGACCCCCGCGAACACAACCAGCCTGGTGGCATGGCCGCCGGCCGGTGCCGTGGAGGTCGACCTCAACGGCGTGTACGACCGCCTGGCCGAGCAGGACTACAGCTACGGCCCCGCCTTCCAAGGCCTGCGCCGCGCCTGGAAGGGCACCAACAACGGTGAGATCTTCGCCGAGGTCGCCCTCGCCGACGACCAGCGCACCGACGCCGACCGCTTCCAACTGCACCCCGCCCTGCTCGACTCCACCCTGCACCTGCTGCTGCCGGGTGTCGTGGACGAGGACCGGGCGACGGTACTGCCGTTCACGTGGGCCGGGGTTCGCGTCCACGCTGTCGGTGCCTCGACACTCCGCGTACGGCTGACGCACTCGGGCCCGGAGTCGGTGTCCCTGGACCTGGCCGACACGACCGGCGCGCCGGTCGCCACCGTCGAGTCCATGGCGTACCGCCCCCTGTCGAAGGACGCCCTCCGCACTGCAGGATCGGCGGGCCGGGACGGGCTGTACCGGGTGGAGTGGAAGCCGCTGGGAGTCGGGTCCACCTCGACCGCTGCTGGCGGGGAGCCGTACGTGGATCTGCGTACGGTGGCGGCCGGTACCGACGTATCCGTACCGCCGGTCCTGCTGCTTCCCCTGCTGCCCGAGGCCCGTGACAGCGACGCTCTGGCGACAGCGGTCCACGAAGTCACAGCCGAAGTACTGGACTTGGTGCAGAACTGGCTGACGGAGGACCACTTCGCGGCTTCCCGGCTGGTGGTCGTGACAAGCGGCGCTGTCGCGGCAGGCCCGGACGAAGACGTACCGGACCTCGCCCACGCCGGCGTATGGGGTCTGCTACGCGCAGCCCAGACAGAACACCCCGACCGGATCACCCTCCTCGACACCGACGACACGGCTGATCTGCCGCGCTGGGTGCAGGCGGCAGTCGCTTCTGGTGAACCCCAGCTGGCCCTACGAGCGGGAGAACTCCGCGTACCCCGCCTGACCCGAACGACCGCGCCCTCGTCCGAGCAGACCACGCAGGCCCCCGACTGGAGCACCGGCACGATCCTCATCACGGGAGCGACCGGCGCACTCGGAGGCGTACTCGCACGCCACCTCGTCACCGAACACCACGCCCACCACCTACTCCTCCTCAGCCGACGCGGAACCGAAGCACCGGGCGCAACCGAACTCCGCGACGAACTCACCGCATTGGGGGCCGCAGATGTCGACGTCGTCGCATGCGACGCCGCAGACCGCGAGGCGCTCGACAGGGTCCTGAAGGCAATCCCGGCCGACCGGCCGCTGACCGCCGTCATCCACACAGCAGGCGTCCTGGACGACGGACTCCTCGGATCACTCACAACGGACCGACTCACCGCCGTCATGCGCCCCAAGGTCGACGCCGCCTGGAACCTCCACGACCTCACCCGCGACCACAACCTGTCGGCCTTCATTCTCTACTCCTCCCTCGCAGGCCTCCTCGGCACCGCAGGACAGGCCAACTACGCCGCCGGCAACACCTTCCTCGACGCCCTCGCCCAACACCGACGAGCCCAGAACCTGCCGGCGATCTCCCTCGCCTGGGGACTCTGGGAACAGACCAGCGACATCACCCAAGGCCTCGCCGACGTCGACCTCAAGCGGCTTGCCCGTAGTGGTCTGCGTACGCTGGCGACGAAGGAGGCCATGTCCCTCTTCGACACCGCGCAGGCGACGGGCGACGCGGTGACCGCGGTGACCGGTATCGACACCGCCGCTCTGCGAGCGCGGGGCGACGAGGCACTGGCCATGCTCCGCGGCCTCGTCCCCGCAGCCCCGCGCCGAGCGGGTAACGCGATGGTGGCGAGCGGCGGTCCGTCGTTGGCGGACCGGTTGGCGGGACTGTCCTCCCCCGAACGGGAGAAGGCGCTGATCGACCTGGTACGGACGCACGTGGCCGCCGTCCTCGGTCACAGCGACCCTACGGCGATCGAAGCGGAACGGGCTTTCCAGGAACTCGGCTTCGACTCGCTGACGGCCGTCGAGCTGCGCAACCAGCTCAAGACCACGACCGGTCTACGGCTGCCCACCACCCTCATCTTCGACCACCCGAACCTTGCCGCCCTCGCCAGCTACCTGGGAGAGCAACTCGGGACGGACGGCGAGGCGCCGTCGGCAGGACCGGTCCTGGCGGAGCTGGCGAAGCTCAAGTCGGCGATCAGAGCCTTGGCCGCGGACGAGGACGCGCACGGCCAGGTCAGGGACCGACTGAGGGAACTCCTGGACATCGCCGACGAAGCGGCGGGCAAGCAGGCGGCCGACGGTGCGGACCAGGACCTCGAAGCGGCGAGCGACGAGGAACTCTTCGCGCTGCTCGACGACTTGGAGTAGGCCGACCACAGTCCAGGCCCCTGTCCACCAGGTCATCGCGACACCACGGAACACAGCAGCACAGCAACACGACAACGCAGCACCACGACACCACGGCACCACGGCACCACATCAACACGTCGACACCAGCGGGGAGCTGAGAGCATCATGGCGGGCGAGGAACAACTCCGCGACTACCTCAAGCGGGCGATCGCAGATGCCCGTGACGCACGCAAGCGGCTGCGTGAGGTCGAGGACAAGCAGCAGGAACCGATCGCGATCGTCGCGATGGCCTGTCGCTACCCGGGAGGCGTGTCCTCTCCGGAAGACCTGTGGCGGCTGGTGACCGACGGCGTGGACGCGGTGTCGGAGTTCCCCACGAATCGCGGCTGGGACTTCGAGAAGCTGTACGACCCGGACCCCGAGCGGGTCGGGACGTCGTACGCCCGCGAAGGCGGCTTCCTGCACGAGGCCGACCGGTTCGACCCCGAGCTCTTCGGGATGTCGCCTCGCGAGGCGCTCGCCGTCGACCCGCAGCAGCGGCTCCTCCTCGAAACCGCGTGGGAGACCTTCGAGCGGGCCGGCATCGACCCCGGCTCGCTCAAGGGCAGTCGTACGGGTGTGTTCACCGGCGTCATGTACAACGACTACGGTTCCCGCCCGAACCTCCCCGCCGACGGCAACGAGGGCTACCTTTTCAGCGGCAGCGCGGGCAGCATCGCGTCGGGCCGGCTGTCGTACACGTACGGTCTCGAAGGCCCGGCCGTCACGGTCGACACGGCCTGCTCGTCCTCCCTGGTGGCGCTCCACCTCGCCGCCGGAGCCCTGCGCCGCGGTGAGTGCGACCTCGCGCTCGCGGGCGGTGCGACGGTGATGTCGACGCCGGTCGCCTTCATCGAGTTCTCCCGGCTGCGCGGCCTCGCCGCCGACGGCCGGTGCAAGTCCTTCTCGGCGGGTGCCGACGGCACCGGCTGGGCGGAGGGCGTCGGCCTGCTGCTGGTGGAGCGGCTGTCGGACGCCCGGAAGAACGGCCACCAGGTGCTGGCCGTGATCCGCGGTTCGGCGGTGAACCAGGACGGCGCCTCCAACGGGCTCACCGCCCCCAACGGCCCCTCCCAGGAGCGCGTGATCCGCCAGGCTCTCGCGAGCGCGGGCCTGACGGCTGCCGAGGTCGACGCGGTGGAGGCCCACGGCACAGGAACGGCGCTGGGCGACCCCATCGAGGCGCAGGCCCTGCTGGCGACGTACGGGCAGGAGCGCCCGGAGGGCCGGCCGCTGTGGCTCGGCTCCCTGAAGTCGAACATCGGCCACGCACAGGCAGCGGCCGGTGTCGGCGGCGTGATCAAGATGGTGCAGGCGATGCGCCACGGCGTACTCCCGAAGACGCTTCACATCGACGAGCCGACCCCGCACGTGGAGTGGGAGGCCGGCGCCGTCGAACTCCTCCGTGACCAGGTGACATGGCCGGAGACCGGCGAGCCTCGGCGGGCGGGTGTCTCGTCGTTCGGGTTCGGCGGGACGAACGCTCACGTGATCATCGAGGAGGTCGCGGAGGCGGAGGAGCCCGAGCCGGCCTCCGAGCCGGTGGTTCCGGTTCCGGTGGTGCCGTGGGTGCTGTCGGGCAAGACGCCGGCAGCCCTGGAAGCCCAGGCGAGCCGACTCCTGGAGTACGCGGAGACTGACACGGCCATCGAGCCGGTGGACGTGGCCTGGACCCTCGCCACCGGACGCGCGATGCTCGACCACCGCGCCGTCATCACCGGCCGGGACAGGGACCAACTGCTGACCGGCCTGCGGGCACTCGCCACCGGCCAATCCGCACCCGGCCTGGCGCAGGGTGTGCGCACGGGCGGGAAGACCGCCTTCGTGTTCACCGGCCAGGGCGCGCAGCGCATCAACATGAGCCTCGAACTGTACGAAGCCTTCCCGGCCTATGCTGCTGCCTTCGACGAGGTCACAGCGGCTCTCGACCCGCACCTCGACCAGCCGCTGAAGCAGGTCATCGCATCCGGTGCGGGCCTGGACGAGACGGGCTGGACACAGCCGGCGCTCTTCGCCACCGAGGTCGCCCTCTACCGACTGGTCGAAACCTGGGGCGTCTCGGCCGATGTCCTCGCCGGGCATTCGATCGGCGAACTCACCGCAGCCCACATCGCCGGCATCCTCAACCTCCAAGACGCGGCCAAGCTGGTCACCGCACGGGCACGCCTCATGCAGGCCCTGCCCACCGGCGGAGCCATGACCGCAATACAGACCACCGAAGAGGAGATCACCCCACTCCTCACCGACAACGTCGCCATCGCCGCAATCAACAGCCCCACATCACTGGTCATCTCGGGCGACGCAGAAGCTGTCCACTCGCTCGCCTCGGCCATGGAGGCCCAGGGCAGGAAGACGAAGCGGCTCACCGTCTCCCACGCCTTCCACTCCCCCCACATCGACCCCATGCTCGACGAATTCCGGACGATCGCAGCCCAACTGACGTACAACCCGCCTGTCATTCCCGTGATTTCGACGCTCACAGGGAAACCGGCGACGGGCGACGACCTCCGCACCGCCGACTACTGGGCCAACCAAGTCCGCGGAGCCGTCCGCTTCGCCGACGCCACCCACGCCCTCACCCACCTCGGCACCACCACCATCATCGAAGCAGGACCCGACGGCGTCCTCTCCGCCATGATCCAAAGCACCACCGACACCGCCACCACCATCCCCCTCCTCCGCCGAGACCGCCCCGAACCCGACACACTCCTCACAGCCCTCGCCCAACTCCACACCCACAGCACCACCACCGTCGGCTGGCACACCTACCTGGCCGGAACCGGTGCGAACCACACGGACATCCCCACCTACCCCTTCCAACACCAGCGCTATTGGCTCGAGTCGACCCAGAGCACAGCCGACGCGACCGGCCTCGGCCTCACCGATACCGGCCACCCCCTCCTCGGCGCAGCCGTCAACATCGCCGACCGCGACGAGACGCTCTTCACCACCCGCATCTCCCTCCGCACCCACCCCTGGCTCACCGACCACACCGTCCTGGGCCATGTGCTGTTCCCCGGCACGGGCTTCGTAGAGCTGGCCGTACGCGCGGGTCAGCAACTCGGCGTCGGCCAGGTCGAGGATCTGACCCTGGCCGCCCCTCTGGTCCTCCCCGAGCAGGGCGGAGTCCAGCTCCAGGTCCGCGTCGGGTCCCCCGACGGCGCCGGACGCCACACGATCGACGTCCACTCGCGCCTCGACGACGACAACGACTCCGCCTGGACCCTCCACGCATCCGGCTTCCTCACCACGCTCAACGATTCCGCAGCGGTCTCCACCGACCTCCTGACGTGGCCGCCGGCCGGTGCCGTGGAGGTGGACCTGGACGGCGTCTACGAGCGCCTGGCCGAGCAGGAGTACGGCTACGGCCCCGCCTTCCAGGGCCTGCGTCGCGCCTGGAAGGGCACGAACGACGGCGAGTTCTTCGCCGAGGTCGCTCTCGGGGAAGAACTGCGCGCGGACGCGGCCGAGTTCGCCCTGCACCCCGCCCTCCTGGACGCCTCGCTGCACGCCCTCCTGCCCGGGGTGGCCGACAGTGCGGGCCAGGCTGGATTCCCGTTCGTCTGGTCGGGCGTGAACGTGTACGCCGTGGGCGCCTCGCTGCTGCGCGTACGGCTGACACAGGCTGGACCTGAGTCCGTGAGCCTGGACCTGGCCGACGGCACGGGCACCCCGGTCGCCCACATCGACACGCTCGCGCTGCGGCCGCTGTCGAAGGACGCCCTCCGCACGGCGGGGCAGTCCCCACACGACGGCCTCTTCGGCGTGGAGTGGAAGCCCGTCTCGGCCCCGACCACGCCCGCCGCTGGCGGGGAGCCGTACGTGGATCTGCGTACGGTGGCGGCCGGTACCGACGTATCCGTACCGCCGGTCCTGCTGCTTCCCCTGCTGCCCGAGGCCCGTGACAGCGACGCTCTGGCGACAGCGGTGCACGAAGTCACAGCCGAAGTACTGGACTTGGTGCAGAACTGGCTGGCGGAGGACCGCTTCGCGGCTTCCCGGCTGGTGGTCGTGACAAGCGGCGCTGTCGCGGCAGGCCCGGACGAAGACGTACCGGACCTCGCCCGCGCCGGCGTATGGGGTCTGCTACGCGCAGCCCAGACAGAACACCCCGACCGGATCACCCTCCTCGACACCGACGACACGGCTGATCTGCCGCGCTGGGTGCAGGCGGCAGTCGCTTCCGGTGAACCCCAGCTGGCCCTACGAGCGGGAGAACTCCGCGTACCCCGCCTCACCCGAACCGCGCCCTCGTCCGAGCAGACCACGCAGGCCCCCGACTGGAGCACCGGCACGATCCTCATCACCGGCGCGACCGGCGCACTCGGAGGCGTACTCGCACGCCACCTCGTCACCGAACACCACGCCCACCACCTACTCCTCCTCAGCCGACGCGGAACCGAAGCACCGGGCGCAACCGAACTCCGCGACGAACTCACCGCATTGGGGGCCGCAGATGTCGACGTCGTCGCATGCGACGCCGCAGACCGCGACGCACTCGACAGGGTCCTGAAGGCAATCCCGGCCGACCGGCCGCTGACCGCCGTCATCCACACAGCAGGCGTCCTGGACGACGGACTCCTCGGATCACTCACAACGGACCGACTCACCGCCGTCATGCGCCCCAAGGTCGACGCCGCCTGGAACCTCCACGACCTCACCCGCGACCACAACCTGTCGGCCTTCATTCTCTACTCCTCCCTCGCAGGCCTCCTCGGCACGGCAGGACAGGCCAACTACGCCGCCGGCAACACCTTCCTCGACGCCCTCGCCCAACACCGACAAGCCCAAAACCTCCCCGCCGTCTCCCTCGCCTGGGGACTCTGGGAACAGACCAGCGACATCACCCAAGGCCTCGCCGACGTCGACCTCAAGCGCATGGCACGCGCGGGCCTCCGCCCGCTCACCACCACCCACGCCATGCAGCTCTTCGACACCGCACACACGACCAAGGCCGCCGTCCTCGCGGCGACCGGCATCGATACCGCCGCTCTGCGAGCGCGGGGCGACGAGGCACTGGCCATGCTCCGCGGCCTCGTCCCCGCAGCCCCGCGCCGAGCCGGAAACGGTGTCGCCACGGCGTCCAGCACTGGTTCAGCCCTGGCGGGGCTGTCTGGGGAGGAGCGGAGGAAAGCTCTCGTGGACTTGGTGCGGACGCATGTCGCGTCCGTCCTCGGCCACGCCGATCACACCTCCATCGACGCGGACCGGGCCTTCCAGGAACTCGGCTTCGACTCCCTCACCGCCGTCGAACTCCGCAACCAACTCAACACCGCCACCGGCCTCCGCCTCCCCACCACCCTCATCTTCGACTACCCCACACCCGCCGCCCTCGCCGCCCACCTCGACGAGAACATCTCCGGCACCACAACGGCGAAGACGGTCGTGCAGACGAACACCGCCGCCGCGGACGAGCCGATCGCCATCGTCGGCATGGCCTGCCGCTACCCCGGCGGCGTGACATCACCCGAAGACCTCTGGCGACTCGTCGCCGAAGGCACCGACGCCATCACCCCGTTCCCCACCAACCGCGGCTGGGACACCGAGAAGCTGTACGACCCGGACCCCGACACCGCTGGTACGACGTACGTCTGGCAGGGCGGGTTCCTGCATGAGGCGGACCAGTTCGACCCGGAGTTCTTCGGCATGTCGCCGCGCGAGGCGACCGCGACCGACCCCCAGCAGCGACTCCTCCTCGAAACCGCCTGGGAGACCTTCGAGAGCGCCGGGATCGACCCGGCGACCGTACGCGGCACGAACACCGGCGTCTTCACCGGAGCCATGTACGACGACTACGCGTCCCGGCTGCGCAGTACGCCCGAGGAGTACGAGGGCTTCCTCATGACGGGGAACCTCTCCAGCGTGATCTCAGGTCGGCTGTCGTACACGTTCGGCCTCGAAGGCCCGGCCGTCACGGTCGACACCGCCTGCTCCTCGTCCCTGGTCGCCCTGCACTGGGCGGCGAACGCGCTCAGGAGCGGTGAGTGCGACCTGGCCCTCGCCGGAGGTGTGGCGGTCATGTCGACTCCCACCGCCTTCGTGGAGTTCTCCCGTCAGCGGGGCCTAGCCGCCGACGGCCGCTGCAAGCCGTTCGCGGCGGGTGCCGACGGCACCGGCTGGTCGGAAGGCGTCGGCCTGCTCCTCGTCGAGCGCCTGTCCGACGCCCGCAAGAACGGCCACCAGGTCCTCGCCGTCGTACGCGGCTCCGCCATCAACCAGGACGGCGCCTCCAACGGCCTCACGGCTCCGAACGGCCCCTCCCAGGAGCGCGTCATCCGCCAGGCCCTCGCCAACTCCGGCCTCACCACCGCCGACATCGACGCCGTCGAAGCCCACGGCACCGGCACCCGCCTCGGCGACCCCATCGAGGCTCAGGCCCTGCTGGCGACGTACGGCCAGGAGCGCCCGGAGGATCGCCCGCTGTGGCTCGGCTCCCTGAAGTCGAACATCGGCCACGCACAGGCAGCGGCCGGCGTCGGCGGCGTGATCAAGATGGTCCAGGCGATGCGCCACGGCGTACTCCCGAAGACGCTGCACGTCGACGAGCCCACAGACCACGTCGACTGGACCACCGGCGAGGTCGCACTCCTCACCGAACCGCGCGAGTGGCAGGCCGAAGGCCGCGTCCGACGCGCAGGCATCTCCTCCTTCGGCATCAGCGGCACCAACGCCCACGTCATCATCGAAGAGCCCGCCGCAACAGCCGAGGAGACCGCCGCACCGCCGGTGGTGGTGCCGTGGGTGCTGTCGGCGAAGACGCCTGCGGCGCTCGAAGCCCAGGCCGGCAGGCTGCTGGAGTACGCAGAGGCTGACACGGCCATCGAGCCGGTGGACGTGGCCTGGACCCTGGCCACCGGACGCGCCGTACTGGACCACCGTGCCGTCATCACCGGCCGCGACCGCGACCAACTACTGACCGGCCTGCGGGCACTCGCGACCGGAACCTCAGCCCCAGGCCTGGCCCGAGGCACCCGCACGAACGGAAAGACGGCGTTCGTATTCACCGGCCAGGGCGCGCAGCGCATCAACATGGGCCTGGAACTCTACGAAGTCTTCCCCGCCTACGCCGCTGCCTTCGACAAGGTCACAGCGGCTCTCGACCCGCACCTCGACCAGCCCCTGAAGCAGGTCATCGCATCCGGCGCGGGCCTGGACGACACAGGCTGGACACAGCCGGCACTCTTCGCCACCGAAGTCGCCCTCTACCGACTCGTCGAAACCTGGGGCATCACCGCCGACGTCCTCGCCGGACACTCGATCGGCGAACTCACCGCAGCCCACATCGCCGGCATCCTCAACCTCCAAGACGCCGCAACACTGGTCACCGCACGAGCCCGACTCATGCAAGCCCTGCCCCCAGGCGGAGCCATGACCGCAATACAGGCCACAGAGGAAGAGATCACCCCACTCCTCACCGACAGCGTCGCCATCGCCGCAATCAACAGCCCCACATCACTGGTCATCTCGGGCGACGAAGAAGCTGTCCACTCGCTCGCCTCCACGATGGAGGCCCAGGGCAGGAAGACGAAACAGCTCACCGTCTCCCACGCCTTCCACTCCCCCCACATCGACCCCATGCTCGACGAATTCCGGGCCATCGCAGCCCAACTCACCTACAACGAACCGAAGATCCCGGTCATCTCCACCCTCACCGGGAAGCCGGCCACCGGCGACGATCTCCGCACCGCCGACTACTGGGCCAACCAGGTCCGCGGAGCCGTCCGCTTCGCCGACGCCACCCACGCCCTCACCCACCTCGGCACCACCACCATCATCGAAGCAGGACCCGACGGCGTCCTCTCCGCCATGATCCAGAACACCACCGACACCGCCACCACCATCCCCCTCCTCCGCCGAGACCGCCCCGAAGCGGACACACTCCTCACGGCCCTCGCCCAGTTCCACACCCACAGCACCACCACCGTCGACTGGCAGCAGTACCTGGCCGGAACCGGTGGAAAGCGCACGGACATCCCCACCTACGCCTTCCAACACCAGCGCTACTGGCTCGATGCCCCGGTCACCACCAGCGACGCCACCGACCTGGGTCTCACGAGCACCGGCCATCCCCTCCTCGGCGCAGCCGTCAACATCGCCGACCGCGACGAAACCCTCTTCACCACCCGCATCTCTCTCCCCACCCACCCCTGGCTCGCCGACCACACCGTCGCGAACACCGTGCTCGTACCTGGGACCGGCTTCGTAGAGCTGGCCGTTCGAGCTGCTCAGCATGTCGGTGCGGGCGGAGTGGAGGAGTTGACGCTGGCGGCTCCGCTGGTCCTGCCGGAAAGCGGCGGAGTCCAGCTCCAGGTCGTGGTCACGAGCGCCGACGAGTCCGGCCGCCGGACACTCCAGGTGCACTCACGCCCCGACACGGACACGGAAGGCGACGACAGCCGGGCATGGACCACCCACGCCACCGGCACCCTCACGACCGCCACAACGACCCCCGCGAACACAACCAGCCTGGTGGCATGGCCGCCGGCCGGTGCCGTGGAAGTCGACCTCAACGGCGTCTACGACCGCCTGGCCGAGCAGGACTACAGCTACGGCCCCGCCTTCCAAGGCCTGCGCCGCGCCTGGAAGGGCACCAACAACGGTGAGATCTTCGCCGAGGTCGCCCTCGCCGACGACCAGCGCACCGACGCAGCCCTTTTCGACCTCCACCCCGTACTGCTGGACTCGTCCCTGCATGCCCTCCTGCCAGGTGTCGTGGACACCAGTAGGGATGCGGCTCTCCCCTTCACGTGGGCGGGAGTGAGCGTGCATGCCGTCGGCGCCTCGGCGCTTCGCGTACGGCTCACACAGACGGGCCCGGAGTCGGTGTCCCTGGACCTGGCCGACACGACCGGCACGCCGGTCGCCACCGTCGAGACCATGGCGTACCGCCCCCTGTCCAAGAACGCCCTCCGTGCGGCCGGTTCGGCCACGCGTGACGGCCTGTACCGCGTGAGCTGGACCGGCATTCCGGAGCCGGACGCTCTCGCCGAAGGCGTCGCCTGGGCCGTGGTGGGCAAGGGGTTGTCGCCGACGATAGGGCAGGCCTATTCAATTCTGAGCGAACTGGTCACCGCGCTGGACGCGGGATCGGCCGTCCCGCCCGTCGTGGTGGTCCCGCTCGGCTCGCAGCCAGTGGCCTCTCATGACGAAGTCCCTGGCGCGACCCACGCAGCCGTGCAGGAGCTCCTTGCCCTGGTGCAGGACTGGTTGACGGAGGACCGCTTCGCCGCCTCTCGCCTCGTGGTCGTGACGAGCGGCGCTGTCGAGGCAGGCGGGGACGAAGACGTACCGGACCTCGCCCACGCCGGCGTATGGGGGCTGCTGCGCGCAGCCCAGACGGAACACCCCGACCGGATCACCCTCCTCGACACCGACGACACGGCTGACCTTCCGCGCTGGGTGCAGGCAGCCGTCACCTCCGGTGAACCCCAGCTGGCCCTACGAGCAGGCCAACTCCGCGTACCCCGCCTCACCCGAACCGCGCCCTCGTCCGAGCAGACCACCCAGGCCCCCGACTGGAGCACCGGCACGATCCTCATCACGGGCGCGACCGGCGCCCTCGGAGGCGTACTCGCACGCCACCTCGTCACCGAACACCACGCCCACCACCTACTCCTCCTCAGCCGACGCGGAACCGAAGCACCCGGCGCAACCGAACTCCGCAACGAACTCACCGCATTGGGGGCCACAAATGTCGACGTCGTCGCATGCGACGCCGCAGACCGCGACGCACTCGACAGGGTCCTGAAGGCAATCCCGGCCGACCGACCCCTGACCGCCGTCATCCACACAGCAGGCGTCCTCGAAGACGCGCTCGTCACGTCCCTTACGCCGGGGCACTTGGAGCGCGTACTCCGGGCGAAGGTCGACGCCGCCTGGAACCTCCACGACCTCACCCGCGGCCACGACCTCACTGCCTTCGTCCTCTACTCCTCCCTGGCAGGCCTGGTCGGCACCGCAGGACAGGCCAACTACGCCGCCGGCAACACCTTCCTCGACGCCCTCGCCCAACACCGACGAGCGCAGAACCTGCCGGCGATCTCCCTCGCCTGGGGCCTGTGGGAACAGACCAGCGACATCACCCAAGGCCTCGCCGACGTCGACCTCAAGCGCATGGCACGCGCGGGCCTCCGCCCGCTCACCACCACCCACGCCATGCAGCTCTTCGACACCGCACACACCACGGGCGACGCCGTGCTCGCCGCCACCCGCATCGACACCAACGCCCTGCGCGCCCAGGCGAACGGCCCGCTGCCGCTCTTCCGTCTCCTCGTGCCCGCAGCACCTCGTCGCGCCGGAAACGCTGTCGCCGAAAGCGGCGGATCGTCTTTGGCGGACCGCTTGGCGGAGCTGTCCTCCGAGGAACGGCAGAAGGCGCTGATCGACCTGGTGCGGACGCATGTCGCGTCCGTCCTCGGCCACGCCGATCACACCTCCATCGACGCGGACCGGGCCTTCCAGGAACTCGGCTTCGACTCCCTCACCGCCGTCGAACTCCGCAACCAACTCAACACCGCCACCGGCCTCCGCCTCCCCACCACCCTCATCTTCGACTACCCCACACCCACCGCCCTCGCCGCCCACCTCGACGAGAACATCTCCGGCACCACAACGGCCAAGGCAGTGGTCGAGTCGAAGACGACCACAACAGACGAGCCGATCGCCATCGTCGGCATGGCCTGCCGCTACCCCGGCGGCGTGACATCACCCGACGACCTCTGGCGACTCGTCGCCGAAGGCACCGACGCCATCACCCCGTTCCCCACCAACCGCGGCTGGGACCTGGACGGCATCTACGACCCGAACCCCGAGCGGGTCGGGACGTCGTACGCCCGTGAAGGCGGGTTCCTGCATGAGGCGGACCAGTTCGACCCGGAGTTCTTCGGCATGTCGCCCCGCGAGGCGACCGCGACCGACCCCCAGCAGCGACTCCTCCTCGAAACCGCCTGGGAGACCTTCGAGAACGCGGGCGTCCTGCCTTCCACGCTGCGCGGCAGCCGCACGGGGGTGTTCGCCGGCGTCATGTACCACGACTACGGCTCGCGCGTGCAGACGATCCCGCAGGACCTCGAAGGCTTTCTGGCCAGCGGCAACGCAGGCAGTGTGGCCTCGGGTCGGCTGTCGTACACGTTCGGCCTCGAAGGCCCGGCCGTCACCGTCGACACCGCCTGCTCCTCCTCGCTCGTCGCCCTGCACATGGCGGCCAATGCGCTCAGGAGCGGTGAGTGCGACCTCGCCCTCGCCGGAGGCGTGACCGTCATGTCGACGCCGCTCTCCTTCGTGGAGTTCTCGCGGCAACGCGGCCTGGCCCCTGACGGTCGCTGCAAGCCGTTCGCGGCGGGTGCCGACGGCACCGGCTGGTCGGAGGGCGTCGGCCTGCTCCTCGTCGAGCGCCTGTCCGACGCGCGGAAGAACGGCCACCAGGTGCTGGCCGTCGTACGCGGATCGGCGGTGAACCAGGACGGCGCTTCCAACGGCCTGACCGCCCCCAACGGGCCCAGCCAGGAGCGCGTCATCCGCCAGGCCCTCGCCAACTCCGGCCTCACCACCGCCGACATCGACGCCGTCGAAGCCCACGGCACCGGCACCCGCCTCGGCGACCCCATCGAGGCCCAGGCCCTCCTGGCCACCTACGGCCAGGAGCGCCCGGAGGGCCGGCCGCTGTGGCTCGGCTCCCTTAAGTCGAACATCGGCCACACCCAGGCAGCCGCAGGCGTCGGAAGCATCATCAAGATGGTGCAGGCGATGCGCCACGGCGTACTCCCGAAGACGCTTCACATCGACGAGCCCACAGACCACGTCGACTGGACCACCGGCGAGGTCGCACTCCTCACCGAGGCGCGCGAGTGGCAGGCCGAAGGCCGCGTCCGACGCGCAGGCATCTCCTCCTTCGGCATCAGCGGCACCAACGCCCACGTGATCATCGAGGAGGTCGCGGAGGCGGAGGAGCCCGAACCGGCGTCCGAGCCGGTGGTTCCCGTTCCGGTGGTGCCGTGGGTGCTGTCGGGCAAGACACCGGCAGCCCTGGAAGCCCAGGCCGGCCGACTCCTGGAGCACGCAGAGGCTGACACGGCCATCGAGCCGGTGGACGTGGCCTGGACCCTCGCCACCGGACGCGCAATGCTCGACCACCGCGCCGTCATCACCGGCCGCGACCGCGACCAGCTCCTGACCGGCCTGCGGGCACTCGCCACCGGAACCTCAGCCCCAGGCCTGGCCCGAGGCACCCGCACGAACGGAAAGACCGCGTTCGTGTTCACCGGCCAGGGCGCGCAGCGGATCAACATGGGCCTCGACCTGTACGAAGCCTTCCCGGCCTATGCTGCTGCCTTCGACGAGGTCACAGCGGCTCTCGACCCGCACCTCGACCAGCCCCTGAAGCAGGTCATCACATCCGGCGCGGGCCTGGACGAGACGGGCTGGACACAGCCGGCACTCTTCGCCACCGAGGTCGCCCTCTACCGACTCGTCGAAACCTGGGGCGTCACGGCCGATGTCCTAGCCGGACACTCGATCGGCGAACTCAGCGCAGCCCACATCGCCGGCATCCTCAACCTCCAAGACGCGGCCAAGCTGGTCACCGCACGCGCACGCCTCATGCAGGCCCTGCCCACCGACGGAGCCATGACCGCAATACAGGCCGCCGAGGAAGAGATCACCCCCCTCCTCACCGACAGGGTCGCGATCGCCGCAATCAACAGCCCCACATCACTGGTCATCTCTGGTGACGAAGAGGCAGTACGGGCCATCGCCTCGGCGATGGAGTCACAAGGCAGGAAGACGAAACAGCTCACCGTCTCCCACGCCTTCCACTCCCACCACATCGACCCCATGCTCGACGAATTCCGGGCCATCGCAGCCCAACTCACCTACAACGAACCGAAGATCCCGGTCATCTCCACCCTCACCGGAAAGCCGGCGACGGGTGACGACCTCCGCACCGCCGACTACTGGGCCAACCAAGTCCGCGGAGCAGTCCGCTTCGCCGACGCCACCCATACGCTCACCCACCTCGGCACCACCACCATCATCGAAGCAGGACCCGACGGCGTCCTCTCCGCCATGATCCAGAACACCACCGACACCGCCACCACCATCCCCCTCCTCCGCCGAGACCGCCCCGAAGCGGACACACTCCTCACAGCCCTCGCCCAGTTCCACACCCACAGCACCACCACGGTCGACTGGCAGCAGTACCTGGCCGGAACCGGTGGAAAGCGCACGGACATCCCCACCTACCCCTTCCAACACCAGCGCTATTGGCTCGAATCGGCCCACACCACAACCAGCGACGCCACCGGTCTCGGCCTCACCGACACCGGCCACCCCCTCCTCGGCGCCACTGCCACCCTCGCCGGATCCGACGAGACGCTCTTCACCAGCCACCTCTCCCTCCACACCCACCCCTGGCTCACCGACCACACCATCGACGGCACCGCCGTCCTCTCCGGCGCGGCACTGGTCGAGCTGGCGATTCGGGCCGGTGACGAGGTGGGCGCGTCCGTGCTCGAAGAGCTCGATCTGGCACAGCCTCTCGCTTTCCCGGCGGACGGCGGTGGCGTTCAGCTTCAGGTCCGCGTCGGCATCCCGGACACGACGGGCAACCGTTCGCTGACGGTTCACGCCCGCCCGGACGACACGACCAACGCCCCGTGGACCCTCCATGCCCAGGGCCGCCTCGGCAAGGGCGACAGCGAGGGCCCCCTGACCACCGTGCCTTCGCCTGGCAACGCCGACGGAACCGGGCCGCAGCAGTTGATCGATCTCTCGCAGGAGCGCATGGGCGACGCCCCGCGGTTCGGCCTGCACCCGAGCCTCCTGGACGCAGCCCTCGCCACCCACCAACTCCCCCACCAAGACGGCCACACCTGGATCCCCACCACCTGGCACGGAGTACGCCTCCACGCAACCGGCGCCACCTCCGTACACACCCACACCACCACCCCCACAGACACACACCCCACCACCACCTCCGTACACCTCACCGACCAGACCGGCCAACCCGTCCTCACCATCGACGCCCTCACCTACCAAGCCCTCCCGATGGAGGCATTCGCCGTCGTCACATCGGACAGCCCAGCTCTCGACCTGTTCGAGGTGCGGTGGCTCCCGACGGTCCTTGCGCAGCCGGCAGCACCGCCCGCCTGGGGTGTTCTGAGCTACGCCGGTGAGACCTCCCAGCAGGCTGCCTACGCACGCGCAGAGCACTACGCGGACGTGGAAGCAGTGGCCAAGGCGGTCGAGGCCGGCACCCGCCTCGACGCCGTACTCCTCCCCTGGGCCCCCGCCCCCACCACGGCCACCGACCTCGCGTCCCGTACGCAGTACATGCGGAACCTGGTCCAGGAGTGGCTGGCGAACGAGCACCTGGCACGGACCCGCCTGGTCGTCCTGACCAACGGGGCCGTGTCCGTCACCGAAACCGGAACCGAAACCGAAACCGACGCAACCGCCGACATCACCGACCACCTGGCCGGCAGCGCCCTCTGGGGTCTCCTCCGCTCGGCCCAGTCGGAGAACCCCGGCCGGATCGTCCTCGCCGACCTCGACGACGACGCCGCCTCCCTCCAGGCCCTGTTCGCACTCACCGACGGAGAGGAAGGCCAGGCCGCCATCCGCGAGGGCAAGACCTACGTCCCCCGCCTCCAGCGCCTGACGCCGACCACCGACTTCACCCCTCCCACCGACTCGACAGCCCCGACAGCCCCGTCCGCCCCGCCGGCGCCCTGGAGCGCCGACATCACCAACGGAACCGTCCTCGTCACCGGCGCCACCAGTCCCCAGGGCGCCTTCATCGCACGCCACCTCGTCACCCACCACGGCGTCACACACCTCCTCCTCACCAGCCACACCGCCCCCGACGCCCCCGCCGCCACCCAGCTCCACGACGAACTGACCGCCCTCGGCGCCACCCACGTCACCCTCACCACCCTCAGCGCGACGACCCTCGCGTCCATCCCCACCGACCACCCCCTCACCGCCGTCATCGCCGTCATCGCCGCCTCCGACGCAGGCGTCGCCGGCGACACGGGGAGCGCCCAGGAGCAGTCCGACCTCGACACGGCTCGCGACCTCCACGAGCTGACCCGCGGCATCGACACGCTGGCCGAGTTCGTCCTCTTCTCCACTCTTGCCGGCAGCGCCACCGCCGGATCTGGGTCCGGTCTCACCCACGGCTACCTGGACGCCCTCGCCGAACACCGCACCGCGCACGGCCTTCCCGCGACCTCCATCGCCTGGGGTCCGTGGGACGGTGCGGAGGCGCCGGCCCAGGGCGGCTTCCGCCCCGTGACGGAGTCCGCGGCGACGGTTCTGTTCGAGGCGGCTCTCGCCACTCGCCGTACGAAGGTGGTGGCCGCTCCGCTCGACCTCGGGGCCGTACGCGGGGAGAGCCGTACGCCCGAGCTGCTGCGCGGTCTCGTCGCGGACACGGGCGTGGTCCGGCGTCGCCAGGCGGCGCGGGCCGGTGCCGACGGCCGCGGGCCCGGTGCCCTGGCGCAGCAGCTGGCCGGTCTCTCCGGGGAGGAGCGCCGGGCGCATGTCCTGGAGGCGGTCCGCACGGAGGTGGCGTTCGTCCTCGGGCACGCCGATCACGCCGTGATCGAGCCGGACCGCGCGTTCCAGGAGCTCGGTTTCGACTCCCTCACCGCCGTCGAACTCCGCAACCGGCTCAACGCCATGGCGGGTACGCGGCTGCCGGCGACGCTCGTCTTCGACCATCCGACACCGGCCGCGCTCGCGGACCACGTCCTTCAGCGCGTCGTGCCCGACGACGCGGCGGCGCAGCAGCCCGTTCTCGCGGAGCTGGCGCAGTTGGAGGCGGCGGTCACCGGTCTCTCGGCACCTTCGTGGGGCGACCTGGACCACTCCGCCATCGCCGTCCGGCTGCAGACCCTCCTGGCCAAGGTCCAGGAGACGACGCAGAGGGCGGGCGGCGGAACGGCGGCGGAAGGCGCGGACGACGACGCGGAGAGCCGGATCGCATCGGCGACCGCGGACGAGATCTTCGCCCTCATCGACTCGGAATTCGGCACCGATCAGTGATCACCCTCATCGCACGGCGACCCGCCACCCCACTCGACTCTCGACCCTCCAAGGAGAACTGAGGCTCCGCATGTCCACTCCCAATGAAGAGAAGATGCTCGAGTACCTCAAGAGGGTGACCGCCGATCTTCAGAAAGCACGTCAGCGGGTCACGGAACTTGAGGCCGGCAAGGTGGAACCGGTCGCGATCGTCGGTATGGCGTGCCGGTTCCCGGGCGGGGTCTCCTCGCCCGACGGCCTGTGGCAGCTCGTCGTCGACGAGGTCGACGCCATCACGGAACTGCCCACCAACCGTGGCTGGGACGTGGAGAAGCTGTACGACCCGGACCCCGACAAGCCCGGTACCTCGTACAGCCGTGAGGCCGGATTCCTCGACGGCGCCGACCTCTTCGACGCGGGCTTCTTCGGGATCTCGCCGCGCGAGGCCCTCGCGATGGACCCGCAGCAGCGGCTGCTCCTCGAGACGGCCTGGGAGACCTTGGAGAACGCGGGTATCGATCCCGACACCCTGAGGGGCAGCCGTACGGGTGTCTTCGCGGGAGTGGTCGAGCAGAGCTACCTCGGGCTCGACGGGCCCGAGGAGTTCGAGGGCTACCTCATGACCAGCAAGCTCGGCAGTGTCGCCTCGGGCCGGGTCTCGTACTCGTTCGGCTTCGAAGGGCCCGCCGTCTCGATCGACACGGCGTGCTCGTCGTCGCTGGTGGCCATGCACCTGGCCGTCCAGTCGATCCGGCAGGGGGAGTCGACCCTGGCCCTGGCGGGCGGTGTGACCGTGTCCGGTTCACCGTCCGGCCTCGTCGACTTCGCACGGCAGCGTGGTCTCGCCGCCGACGGCCGGTGCAAGTCCTTCGCTGCGGCCGCCGACGGGACCAGCTGGTCGGAGGGCGTGGGCCTCGTCCTGCTGGAACGGCTGTCGGACGCCCGGAAGAACGGCCACCAGGTGCTGGCCGTGATCCGCGGTTCGGCGGTGAACCAGGACGGCGCTTCCAACGGGCTCACCGCCCCCAACGGGCCCTCCCAGGAGCGCGTGATCCGCCAGGCGCTGGCCAACGCCCGCCTGACCGTCGCCGATGTCGACGCCGTCGAGGCCCACGGCACCGGCACCCGCCTCGGCGACCCGATCGAGGCCCAGGCGCTCCTGGCCACCTACGGTCAGGGGCGCCCGGAGGGCCGGCCGCTGTGGCTCGGCTCCCTTAAGTCGAACATCGGCCACTCCGTCGCGGCCGCCGGTGTCGGCGGTGTGATCAAGATGGTCCAGGCGATGCGCCACGGCGTACTCCCGAAGACGCTGCACGTCGACGAGCCGACGCCGTTCGTGGAGTGGGAGTCGGGCTCCGTCGAACTCCTGACGGAGGCCAGGCCATGGCAGGCGGACAGCGGCCCGCGCCGCGCGGGCATATCGGCCTTCGGCGTCAGCGGGACGAACGCTCACGTCATCATCGAGGAGGTCGCGGAGGCGGAGGAGCCCGAGCCGGCCTCCGAGCCGATGGTTCCCGTTCCGGTGGTGCCGTGGGTGCTGTCAGGCAAGACGCCGGCAGCCCTGGAAGCCCAGGCGAGCCGACTCCTGGAGTACGCGGAGACTGACACGGCCATCGAGCCGGTGGACGTGGCCTGGACCCTCGCCACCGGACGGGCGACGCTCGACCACCGCGCCGTCATCACCGGCCGCGACCGCGACCAACTACTGACCGGCCTGCGGGCACTCGCCACCGGAACCTCAGCCCCAGGCCTGGCCCGAGGCACCCGCACGAACGGAAAGACCGCGTTCGTATTCACCGGCCAAGGCGCGCAGCGGATCAACATGGGCCTGGAACTCTATGAAGTCTTCCCGGCCTATGCTGCTGCCTTCGACGAGGTCACAGCGGCTCTTGACCCGCACCTCGACCAGCCGCTGAAGCAGGTCATCGCATCCGGTGCGGGCCTGGACGAGACGGGCTGGACACAGCCGGCGCTCTTCGCCACCGAGGTCGCCCTCTACCGACTGGTCGAAACCTGGGGCGTCTCGGCCGATGTCCTGGCCGGGCATTCGATCGGCGAACTCACCGCAGCCCACATCGCCGGCATCCTCAACCTCCAAGACGCGGCCAAGCTGGTCACCGCACGGGCACGCCTCATGCAGGCCCTGCCCACCGGCGGAGCCATGACCGCAATACAGACCACCGAGGAAGAGATCACCCCACTCCTCGCCGACAGCGTCGCGATCGCCGCAATCAACAGCCCCAATTCCCTGGTCATCTCGGGCGACGAAGAAGCTGTCCACTCGCTCGCCTCCACGATGGAGGCCCAGGGCAGGAAGACGAAACAGCTCACTGTCTCCCACGCCTTCCACTCCCCCCACATCGATCCGATGCTCGACGCATTCCGGACGATCGCAGCCCAACTCACCTACAGCGAACCGAAGATCCCGGTCATCTCCACCCTCACCGGCAGCCCGGCCACCGGCAACGACCTCCGCACCGCCGACTACTGGGCAAACCAGGTCCGCGGAGCCGTCCGCTTCGCCGACGCCACCCACGCCCTCACCCACCTCGGCACCACCACCATCATCGAAGCAGGACCCGACGGCGTCCTCTCCGCCATGATCCAGAACACCACCGACACCGCCACCACCATCCCCCTCCTCCGCCGAGACCGCCCCGAAGCGGACACACTCCTCACGGCCCTCGCCCAGTTCCACACCCACAGCACCACCACCGTCGACTGGCAGCACTACCTCACCAACACGGGCGCCAAGCCCGCCAACATCCCCACCTACCCCTTCCAGCACCAGCGCTACTGGCTCGAATCGGCCCACACCACAGCCGACGCCACCGGCCTCGGCCTCACCGACACCGGCCACCCCCTCCTCGGCGCAGCCGTCAACATCGCCGACCGCGACGAGACGCTCTTCACCACCCGAATCTCCCTCCGCACCCACCCCTGGCTCACCGACCACACCATCGACGGCACCGCCGTCCTCTCCGGCGCGGCACTGGTCGAGCTGGCGATACGGGCCGGTGACGAGTTCGGAGCCGGCGTTCTGGACGAACTCGAGCTCAAGACGCCCCTCGTGATCCCGGCCCGCGGTGGCGTCCAGCTTCAGGTCCGCGTCGGCACCCTCGACACGACGCACCGTCGCTCGCTGGCCATCCACGCCCGCCCCGACGACGCCACGGCGACCGCCCCCTGGACCCTGCACGCCGAAGGCCACATCGGCGTGAGCGGCAGCGCGGTGGGAGCGGGAAGTTCGTGGTCGGGCGACGACACAGGAGCGAGTTCCGAGGTCGTCCTCCCACAGGAGCGCATGGGCGACGCCCCGCGGTTCGGCCTGCACCCGACACTCCTGGACGCAGCCCTCGCCACCCACCAACTCCCCCACCAAGACCGTCACACCTGGATCCCCACCACCTGGCACGGAGTACGCCTCCACGCAACCGGCGCCACCTCCGTACACACCCACACCACCACCCCCACAGACACACACCCCACCACCACCTCCGTACACCTCACCGACCAGACCGGCCAACCCGTCCTCACCATCGACGCCCTCACCTACCAAGCCGTCCCGATGGAGACGATCAGCGCCGGGACCGCGGAGCGGCACCCCGACACCCTCTTCCACCTCGACTGGTTGCCGACCGCGCCCCCGCAGCCGACCGGATCGCCGGCCTGGGGCGTCCTGGGCAGTTACGAGAACGCCCCTCACGCGGACGCCTTCGCAAGCGCCGAGCACTACGCCGACGTCGAGTCCGTCGCCAAGGCGGTCGAATCCGGCAACACTCAACTCGAAGCCGTACTCCTCCCCTACACGCCCCACGCCTCGTCCCCAGCCGGCACGGACGTCGTCGCAGCCACGCACCACGCCACCCGAGAGGTGCTGACCCTGGTCCAGGAGTGGCTGGCGAACGACCACCTGGCACGGACCCGCCTGGTCGTCCTCACCAACGGCGCCGTGTCCGTCACCGAAACCGGAACCCGAACCGACACAACCACCGCAACCGCCGACGTCACCGACCACCTGGCCGGCAGCGCCCTCTGGGGTCTCCTCCGCTCGGCCCAGTCGGAGAACCCCGGCCGGATCGTCCTCGCCGACCTCGACGACGCCGCCGCCTCCCTCCAAGCGCTCCTCGCGCTCACCGACGGAGAGGAAGGCCAGGCCGCCATCCGCGAGGGCAAGACCTACATCCCCCGCCTCCAGCGTCTGACGCCGACCACCGACTCCCCCGCGCTGCCCGCGACCTGGAGCAGCAGCGGCACCCCCGGAACCGTCCTCATCACCGGCGGCACCGGATCCCTGGGCGCCCTCTTCGCCCGCCACCTCGTCACCGACCACGGCGTCGCACACCTCCTCCTCACCAGCCGCAGCGGCCCGCGCGCCCCCGGTGCCGGCCAGCTCCGCGACGAACTCATCGCCCTCGGCGCCACCGACGTCACCATCACCGCCCTCGACACGGCCGACCGCGACGCCCTCGCGACCGTCCTCGACGCCATCCCCGCCGACCGCCCCCTCACCGGCGTCATCCATGCGGCGGGTGTCCTCGACGACGGTCTCGTCTCCTCGCTGACCCCCGAGCGGCTGGCAGCGGTCCTGCGGCCCAAGGTGGACGCGGCGTGGCATCTGCACGAGCTGACCCGCCGGATCCCGACGGTCTCCGCGTTCGTCCTGTTCTCGTCCCTCGCCGGCGTCATCGGTGGCCCCGGGCAGTCCAACTACGCGGCCGCCAACGTCTTCCTCGACGCCCTTGCCGAGCACCGTGCCTCCCAGGGTCTCCCCGCGACCTCCGTCGCCTGGGGCCTGTGGGCGCAGGCGACCGGCATGACCGGTCAGCTGGGGGAGGCGGATCTCCAGCGCATGGCCAAGGCGGGCTTCCGGCCCGTCGAGTCCGACCGCGGACCCGCCCTGCTCGACACGGCCATGCGGCTGGGCCGGGCCACCACCGTGGTGACCCCCTTGGACGTCGCCGCCCTGCGTGCCCAGACCGGCCGGCCACCCGCGGTGCTCAGCGGCCTGGTCCGTACGCCGTACCGCCGTAAGGCCCGCAACACGAACACCGGCATGGGGTCGGCCTCGGCGGCCGAGTTCGTGGCGGCTCTGCCGGCTGCCGAGCAACTGCCCTTCGTCCGCGACCGGGTGCTCGCGGAGATCGCGGAGGTCCTCGGTCATCCGGACACCAGCCGCATCGACGCGCACCAGGCGTTCGGTTCCCTCGGCTTCGACTCGCTGACCTCGGTCGAGCTGCGCAACCAGCTCGGCGAGTTCACGGGGAGCAGGTTGCCGGCGACCCTGGTCTTCGACCACCCCGATCCGGCGTCCCTCGCGGGTTATCTCCACGCGGAGCTGCTGTCGCAGCTGGCGTCGGCCGGCACCGGTCAGGAGGAACCCGCGACACCGGAGACGCGCAAGGTGGACTTCGCGGCGGAGGTCCGGCTCGACGACACCATCGTCCCCGCCGACGGGTACGACGCCGCACACACTCACAGCCACCCTGCGGACCCCCAGAACGTGCTCCTCACCGGCGCCAGCGGCTTCCTCGGAGCGTTCCTCCTGCGCGACCTGCTGCGTACGACGGGAGCCACGGTCCACTGTCTCGTACGGGGGTCCGATGCGGCGGAGGCGTGGCAGCGGCTGCGCGAGAGCCTGGAGTGGTACCGGGTGTGGGACGAGATGGAGGCCGAGTCCGAGCGGATCAAGGTCCTCGTCGGCGACCTGTCGCTGCCGCTTCTCGGCCTTGCCGAGGAGGTGTTCGACGACCTGGCGCACACGGTCGACGTCGTCTACCACAACGGCGCCACCGTCCACTGGCTGCGCCCGTACGCGGACCTGAAGCCGGCGAACGTACAGGGGACGCAGGAGGTGCTGCGGCTGGCCGCCCGACACCGGACCGTACCGGTCCACTATGTGTCGACGGTCGGCGTCTTCGCCGGAGGCGCGGCCCACGGCGGTCCGGCGAAGGTCACGGACCCGACCGGGCCCGGTGAGGCGCTGCCCAGCGGGTACACGCAGAGCAAGTGGGTCGCCGAGCAGGTCATCGGCCTGGCGAGGGACCGGGGGCTGCCCGTGTCCATCTACCGCGTCGACGTGGTGTCGGGCGACCAGAGCAACGGTGCCTGCCAGACACGTGACTTCGTCTGGCTGAGCCTGAAGGGGCTGCTGCAGGCCGGGGCGGTTCCGGACGTCGACGGAGGGCGGTTCCACATGCTGCCGGTCGACTACGTCAGCGCGGCGATCGTGGGGCTGTCCCAGCGCGAGGGGACGGACGGCCGGACCTTCCACCTCTACAACAGGAGTTCGCTCAGCCTGCGCACCTGCGCGACGTATCTGCGCTCGCTCGGTTACGAGTTGGCGGAGCAGGACCACGCCTCGTGGAGCGAGGCGGTGCGCGCCGACCGGCAGAACGTGATGACCCCGCTGCTCCACGCGTTCGACATCATGGTCTCGAACACGGACGCCTTCTACCCGCCGTTCGACACGAGCGAGACCGACGCGGCCCTCGAAGGGACCGGAGTCGAGTGCCCGGAACTGACGGAGGAGCTCTTCAGGAAGTACGTCGACTTCTTCGTCGAGGTCGGCCATTTCCCGCCCACGCCCGCGTCTGCGTCCGCGCCCGCGTCCGGGTCCGCGTCCGGGTCCGCGTCCGGGTCCGCGTCCCGACTCGTCGAGGCGTGAGGAGAGAGCACCCCATGAGCATCACGCACTCCCAGGCCCTCGCCCTGATGTCCCGCATGGAAGGCGATGTCGCCCACGCCATGGCGCGGGGCGACGCCGCCGCCCTGGCGGCGGGCTTCGCGCCCGACGGCCGGCTCTTCGTCGAAGGGCGTACCGGGCCGATCGTGGGGCGCGAGGCCATCGCCGCCCACTTCGGCTCGCTCCTCGACGAGGTGCGGGCCCAGGGCGGCACGCTCACCTGGCGGGCGCTGGGCGAACCGGACGTGGCCGTCCACGGCGACGTCATCCTGGACTCCGGCATCGCCGTGACGACGGTCTCGCTGCCCGACGGCACGGTGCACGAGGAACGTACGAACGAACTCGTGGTGTGGCGGCGCGTCGAAAGCGAGTGGCTGATCATCCGCCAGATGAGCAACAGAACGACGGCGCTCGCCGCCGATTGACCACGATTGACCACGATGCGTCGCCCTGGGCACCTGATTACCTCATGGTGAGCGAAGGCAGGTGCCCACCCCTCTATGTTCGTCTCATGAATCTCCTGAAGGGTTCGGCATGAGCTCTGTATCCACCAAGGAAGCAACCGAAAACCGAATCCCCATGGGCGATCCATCGTCGTTGCGCGAGACGATGTCACGCTTCATTACCGGTGTCATCGTCCTGAGCGTCGGCGGCGACCACATTCATGGCATGACGGCCAACGCGTTCAGCTCGGTCTCCCTGGATCCGCCGACCGTGCTGGTCTGCGTGTCGCACAGCGCGGTGATGCACAAGGCGATTCTGGCCGAGCGTCGCTTCGGTGTCTCCGTACTCGGCGCCGAGCAGGAGACGTTGGCGCGATTCTTCGCCGACAAGAAACGGCCGCTGGGGCCCGAGCAGTTCCACGGGCTCGACTGGGAGCCGGGCAGGTACACGGGGGCTCCCCTGCTGCGGGGCGCCCTGGGGTGGCTGGAGTGCGAGCTGACAGACGTGCACGACTCCGGCGATCACTCCATATTCCTCGGGAATGTGGCCGCCGCCGGCAAGGGTTCGGAAACGTCCGGGCTGCTCTTCTTCAATGGGGCGTTCCAACAGGTGGGCCCTGTATCCAAATAGTGGGAGCATGGGAAGTGGTCACGCTATGCGCAACGGGGTGCGGGACGGAATCAACCGGGACGGGATCAACCGAGATGCAGTCGACCGAGGCAATGTCGACCGGGACGGAATCGACCGCGATGTCATCGACCGGGGCGGAATCGACCGCGACGTCATCGACTCGGACGCGGAACGCTCCGGAGACGGTGTCTGGCCGCATTTCGTCGGAAGCAGCTTCGTCCGGGCATTGAACGAGGGACTGAGCCGGTCGTCCTCGCAGACTCCGGAAGCCCTGAGCACGGAGGCCCGCAGGGAACATGTGACTCCCTCACCGATTGCCTCGCCAACAGGTCGACCAGACAACTCAGTTGACGGAGTATCGAGTCAGCCCCCGACCACAACCCGCGCCCCGTACGCACGTTCTAGACTGCGCCCCATGAACCATGGCCTCCTCCCCGGAAAAGTCGTCCTCATCACCGGTGCGAGCAGCGGCATCGGCGCCGCGGCAGCGAAGGTGTTCGCGCAGGAAGGCGCGACAGTCGTCCTGGCCGCCCGCAGAGAGGAGAGACTGGCCGAACTGGTCGACGTCCTGCGGGACAAGGGCGCCGAGGCCTCCTACATCGTCAGCGACGTGTCGGTGGCCGAGAACGCCGCCCGCGCGGTCGATTTCACGGTCTCCACGTACGGACGCCTGGACGCGGCTTTCAACAACGCCGGCATCGGTGGCGACCGCACGCCGCTGCACCTGATGTCGGACGACGTCTACGACACGATCATGGACGCGAACGTCCGGGGGCTGTGGAACTGTCTCCGGTACGAGATCGCCGCGATGCTGGAGAACGGCGCGGGAAGCATCGTGAACAACAGCAGCGTGGGGGGCCTGGTGGCGATCCCCACGGCCGCGCCCTACGTCGCCTCGAAGCACGCGGTCGTGGGCTTCACGCGGGCGGCCGCGGACGAGTACGCGAAGCAGGGCATCAGGGTGAACGCGGTGGCCCCCGGCACCACGCGCAGCGAGATCACCGCGGACTGGTTCGGCCGCAATCCCGGCCTCGAGGACATGGTCAACTCCATGACCCCGCAGGGCCGCACGGCCGAGCCCGAGGAGATCGCGGCTGCGGCGGCCTGGCTGCTGAGCGACCGCTGCCCGTTCCTCACGGGCACCGTGCTGCCGGTGGACGGCGGCTTCGTCAACCAATGAGGGCGCGCGGAGGTGGGGGCGCACCGCGGCGCCCCCGCCCCACACCACTCCACGCCCACACCACCCCACCCCCACCGCACCCCACGCCCACCGCACCTCACCCCACCACCCCGCTACCGAACCGTCCCACTCAGATCCACGCGGAACGCCCTGCGCCCGCCCTGTGATCCGGTCACCCGGACCGTGAGGCGCCCGGAGGCGGGGAACGGGATCAACTCGGTCTCCAGCCAGCAGGGTTCGTCGAACTCGACGTACCGCTCGTACCCGCTGGCCAGGTCCGTCGGCTCGAAGCGCGCCGGTGCGGCCGCGGCGTACGCGGCCTGGTAGGCGGCCTCGATCAGGACGAGCCCGGGGACGTGGTCGACCGGGTGATCGAAGAGCAGCGTGTTGTCGACATCGTTGCGCAGCTGCCACCGGCCGGGCCGGTCGCCGGCCGCGAGGAAGACGTCGGCCGGATCGGTACGGCCCACCGTGTGGGGTTCGACGGGTGGCGGCACGGGCCAGTTGCCCCAGTCCACCGTGAAGTTCTCGCCGCGCAGGCGTCGGTAGGCCGCCGGGGATGCCCACCCGAATTCGGTGTCCGCCCGGGCGACGGTGACGCCGTCCTTGAGCAGATGAATATCCATCCGCAGCGCGCTGATCACGCGGCCGCTCCGCCGGGTCTCGGTGACCCGGACCTCGACGTCCAACGCGGGGGGCTCGGTGGGCGAGACCCGGAAGTCGGGGTGGACGGTGTAATTGAAGTCGTAGAGCAGGGTTTGATGAGTAAGCGGAATTCCATATTCGGCATGGACGATCACAAGGCCGCTCTGCCGGATCGTCTGGGCGAGGATGCGCGGGTCGTACGACCCCTCGACCGTCGGCGTCGGCCATTGCGCGGTCAGTGAATAGAGGGCGTCGTCCCGGCGGGTCCAACCCGTGACGACGACGGATTCCTCCTTGTGGAGATGTACATATTCCTTCGGCACCCCCCCGGTACCTCGTAACACGCTCGCGTACGTGGTTGCCTCAGGCACGGTTTCCCCCATGGACGTGGCACAACTGGACAGTTGATCGACGCAACGCTGTTAAGATACCGGCTCTCCGGTCTTTTTCAAGAGAAGACAAAACCACTTGACGCGCGGGTGATGACTTGTCCAGACAGGAACCGAAGCAGGAACGGGCGATCCGGACGCGCAGGATCTTCCTGGAGGCCGCCGCCAGCGTCTTCAACGAGCAGGGCTACGACGCGGCGTCCATCGCCGCGATCGTGGAGCGGGCGAACCTCACGCGCGGCGCCCTGTACTTCCACTTCACCTCCAAGGAGGAGTTGGCACGCGGAGTCCTGGCCGAGGCGGTCACGGCGGACGGCGTGCTGCCGCAGACGTTCAAGCTCCAGGAGTGGGTGGACCTGGGCCTGGTGCTCGCCCGCCGACTGCCCCGAGAACCGCTGCTCAGCGCGTCCGTGCGACTCTCCGTCGACCCCAAGGCGCGCGGGCTGTTCGGCACCCGCTGGCCCGACTGGATCACCCTGGGAACCGGCATCCTGACCGAGGCCCGGGAGCGGGGCGAGCTGCTCGCCCACGTCGACCCGGGCGCGACGGCCCGGCTGGCCGTCGGCGCGTGGACGGGGGTCCAGCTGCTGACAGAGTCGATGTGCGACGAGGGCCTCGACCTGTCGGTCGAGATCGCCAATCTCTTCCAGCACCTCCTCCCGAGCATCGCCGTGCCGGGAGTGCTGTGCAGGCTGGACACCTCCCCGACCCGGGGCGAGCTGCTGCTGACACAGGCGCGGGAGGCGGCGCAGACGGGGGCACTTGAGCCCGCTTCGCAGCAAAACTGAATCGCCGGTATGTTTACGGGCCTGCCCTGCCGGCAGGCCGACCGGCCCCCGATCCCACCAACAAGTACTCTGACCTGCCCTGTTCATCATCCAACCCCAGGTCGCAGCACATTCGCACCCCGTCAGGGCTCCCCGAAAACCCCTATACAAAGAACCGGATGAATGGTTTCTTTGTATCGAGATACTTGTTCGGTGCCGAGGCCACCGTATGAACTACGGCGTCCGGTGCCGCTCGTCCGCATGCACAAGGGGGAGCCATGGAATCCGACTCCGGTCAGCAACCTCAGGTCTCAGCCGAGGTGACCTGGCAGCCGGCACGGCGGGACTGCCGTATCGGGACGTGATCGCCGCGAGATAAGCGGTAAGTCGTCGCATCGCAAGACGAAGCAACCGACTGGGATCAAGTCGCGCGCGGACGCGCGGAACAGGAGTGTGTGCAGTGCAGTTCAACCTCATCGGTCCATTCGAGATCATCACCGATGACGGCAGGGAATACGCACCGAATGCCCCGAAGATCTGTCAGATGCTCGCGCTCCTGGCACTTCAGCCCGGCGAGGCGGCGGCCACGGACTCGCTCATCCTGGAACTGTGGGGAGGCAACCCTCCGCGCAGCGCCCTGCGCACCCTGCAGACCCACGTCTACCACGCACGCAAGATGCTGCTGGACGAGCGCGCCGTGGCCCCGGGCCGCAACCTCCTCGTCACCAAGGCCCCCGGCTACGCGATCCAGTTGGGCGAGGACGAGGTCGACGTCAGCCTCTTCGAGCGCCATGTCCGCGAAGCCCAGGCCGACTTCACCGAAGCGCTCTTCGAGCGCGCCTCGGAGAAACTGAAGCGGGCACTGGCCCTGTGGCGCGGTCCCGTGCTGAGCAACGTACCGGTCGGATGCGTGCTCGCAGGCCGGATGGCCCGCGTGGAGGAGCTGCGGATAAGGGCTCTGGAACTGCGCATAGAGACGGAGAGCCGCCTCGGGAGACGCCGCGAACTCCTCCCCGACCTGCGGACGCTCGTCGACGAGTACCCGCTGCACGAGTGGTTCCACGGCCAGCTCATCGTCACGCTGCACCATGCGGGCCGCCGGGGCGAAGCCCTGCAGGCGTACCGCAACCTCCACCGCATCCTCAACGACGAGCTGGGTCTGGAGCCTTCGGAGGACCTGCAGCGCCTGCAGTCCGAGATCCTCCACGCGGCCGCCGGCGAAGACCCCCTGCCGCTGCGCCGACGAGACGACAGAATGGCGCGCTCGGCGGTGGCTCCGCTCTGGGCGACGGCAGTCGCCAGCTGACACCGCCGGCTTCAGCACCCACACGCCCACCCCCACTCACGCCCAGGCACCCACCCCCTCACACCCGCGCACCCGCACGTGCGCACGTCCGCACACCCACGCGGGCCGCACCCAAGACACCTGCGAAGATGCCCCTGAGAAGGGTGCCGCCCACCAGGGCAGCGACGCGGGCGAGTGACCGGGAAGAGCGGGCGACGTGGCGGACAAGGTGTCCAGGGGCTGGGTCGATCGGATGGACGACCACCAGGTCGCGATCTACCTCGTGGCGATGGTGGTGGGCGGCCTCATCGGCCGGCTCGCCCCGGCGGCGGGCCCCGGACTGGAACACGCGATCAACCCCGTTCTCGGGGCGCTGCTGTTCGTGACCTTCCTCCAGGTGCCCGCGGCCGAGCTGTTCCGGTCGCTGCGCGACGGGCGCTTCCTGACGGCGGCCCTGGTCGTGAACTTCGTCGTGGTCCCGCTGGTGGTCGCGGCGATGTTCGCGTTCCTCCCGGCCGACCAGGCGGTCCGCCTCGGAGTCCTGCTCGTGCTGCTGTGCCCGTGCGTCGACTACGTGATCGTCTTCTCGGGCCTGGCCGGGGGATCGAGCCGTCGGCTGCTCGCCGCCACGCCGCTGCTCCTGGTGGCGCAGATGCTACTGCTCCCGGGGTTCCTCTACCTCTTCTTGGGCCCCGACCTCGCCGACATCGTCGAGCCCGGCCCGTTCCTGGAGGCGTTCCTCGTCCTGATCGTGGTCCCGCTCGCCCTCGCCTGGGCCCTCCAGGCCTGGGCCTCCCGCCGCCCCACGGGCCAGAAGGTGTCGGACGCGGCGACCACCACGATGGTCCCCCTGATGGCGGCGACCCTCTTCACGGTGGTCGCCTCGCAGGTCCCGAAGCTCGGCGACAGCCTCACGGACGTCGCGGCCGTGATCCCCTTCTACGCGGCGTTCCTCGTGGTGATGGCCTTCGCGGGCAAGGCCGTCGCCCGCCTCTTCCGCCTCGACACCGGCGCCGCCCGGGCCATCGTCTTCACGGGCGCGACGCGCAACTCCCTGGTCGTCCTCCCCCTGGCCCTGGCCCTCCCGGACACCCTCGCCGTCGCGGCGGTGGTGGTGGTCACCCAGACCCTCGTCGAAGTCCTGGGCATGGTCGCGTACGTCCGCCTGGTCCCGCGCCTGGTACCAGAACGGCACCACAGGTGACTTCCGTACAAACTAGGTCATTCACAGTCAGGTTGGAGTCAAAATCGATCGAACTCTAGGATGCTGAAGGCGAGTTCGGTCGACAGAGTGGGCGCTGCGTCATCCTCACGTCTCACGAACCGCCGTCACCATCCACGGGGGACAAGCGATGAGCGAGCTCGACACGACTGCGGCGACCAGGCCGGACACGGTCCCGCCACCTCGCGTGCCGGACGCGCCGGAGCCGGTCGGCGAGCCTCAGGAGCCGCCGCGGGAGGCCGAATCGCCCTCCGGCACGGACGCGAAGTCGGCGGAGACGACCCGAGGCGGCAGCGCCGACAGGGACAGCGGGGACGCCGAACCGGAGGAACCGTCGGCTCCCAGGGAGCGCTTCGACTCCAGGGACAGCCGGGATCTCGCGGAAGAGCCGGAACAGCCTGAGGAGCCTGAGGAGCCGGAAGGCTTGGAGGAACCGGAAGGCCGGGAAGATCCGGAGGAGCTGGGAGACCCGGAGGAGCCGGAGGAGCCGGAGGAACCGGAAGGCCTGGCAGAGCCGGAGGAGCCGGAACTCCAGGACGCCTTGGAGGAGGACGACGAACCGGAAGCGCCGGAAGGCTCCGTCGACGCGGACGACGCGGACGACCCAGAGGATGCGGACGACCCGGCCGACGCAGAGGGCACGGCCGACCCGGAGGACGGGGACGACACGGCCGACGCCGAGGGCGCGGACGACCCGGCCGACTCTGACAACGCAGACGACCCGGACGACGAACTTCCCGAGCTGGAGCTGGAACTCGCGCCCTACCGCGACTCCGTGCCGTACTCGACCACGTACACGGCATCGCTCGGCGCCGGGGAGACAGGCAAGGCCGCCGCACCGGACCTACCGCGCGAGGAGGGACAGGCCGAAGCTCCCGAGCAGGAGGAGGCTCCGGACTCCGAGCAGGAGGAGGCTCCGGATTCCGAGCGGGAGGAGGCTCCGGATTCCGAACCGGAGGAGCTCGATCACGGCGCCGAAGCCGAGGTCCGGTCCCCGGCACGGGACTTCTCCAGCAACGAGGAGGGCGCCGAGTACGGCCGGACGGAATGGGCCGACGCGCAGAGCCGTCTCACCGACGAGCAGCGGGAGGCGTTCTACGGCTACAGCCTGGAGAAGTACCCCGGCGACGAGGGGCCCCCTGACTACAAGGAGATCAACGGCTTCCTGCGCGGCTACGCTCCGGGTTCCGCGGAGGTCGACAACAGCATCCAGAGGCTGGACGAGGGGATGGAGATTCACCCCGTCCCCGAGGACCTCACCGTCATGCGGGAGACCGGCCTGGACTCCTTCAACTGCCCCATCGAGGAGATCGAAGGCAGCGTCCAGAGCGACCGGGGATACCTGTCGACCGCTCTCGGGTCCGATCCGGACTTCGACACCAGCAAGGAAGTCGTGCTCCACCTCAGGGTCCCGGAGGGCACCCCCGCCATGTACCTGGAAGGAGTCTCCGAGTACGGCTCGGAACGAGAACTGCTCCTCGGCCGCGGCGTCGAATACCTCGTCACGGAGCTCGACTACAACGAGGACGACGACCGCTACCACGTCCACGGTGAGATCATTCGCTGATGAACGCGCCACAGGGAGAGGGAGAGAAGATGCGACGCGGACCCATGTCCGAGGACCCGCAGTTCACCACGGTGAGCATGCCGGACGACTACGCACGCCAGACGGACACCGCCGTCGTGTACGCACCGGTCGTCCGGGGCGGCGTGACCGTGGGCCATGTGTGGGCGTCGGCCACGGAAGCCGCCGCGGGCTTCCTCGCCTCACCCGCCGCCGGAACCGCCTCACGACCGGCGGCCATCGTCTGGACCCGCCGGCTGCGGGAGTCGAAGGCGCAGGGGCTCACCGCGCTTGAGGCGCTGCGGCGCTGGACCGGGCAGGCGGACGACCCGAAGGCCGGACACGTGCCCGCGGACGCCGAGGGCCACGCGCCGAACCTGGCCGCACTGGAAGCCGACAAGGGCTGAGCTTGAAGCGAGGAGGCCGAACGGCGGTGCCCGTTCCGTTGAGCACCGGCGCCGGTTCGGCCTCAGCCGCCTCCTGACGCCCCGTCAAGCCAGGCGCCGACCCTCGGCAGCGCCTCCGGCCCGCTGTCCCCCTCCACCGACGCGGCGAGATCGGCGATCGTGACGGCGGCCAGCGAGGCCCGCCATGCCGCGTCGGCGGCTCCCATCGCCCGGGCGACGGCGCATGCCTTCGTGCACTGTCCGGGGGGCGTCCCCAGCGGTCCGCGCTGACGGATCTCGGTGCAGACGAAGGCCGGACTCGCCCCGTCGACGGCCTGCACCACGTCGAGCAGGGAGATGTCCTCGGCCTTGCGGGTGAGGACGTACCCGCCGGTCTTGCCCTGGATCGAGTGCACCAGACCCGCGCGCGACAGCGCCTGCATCTGCTTGGCGAGGTAGCTCGGCGACACGTCGTGCAGCGCGGCGAGCCGTGCCGCCGGCACGGGCGCGCTCGCCGCGGTCAGCACCACACAGCAGTGCAGCGCCCACTCGACACCCCCGGACAGTTTCATGCCGCCTCCCTTTGACTCAGACACAGAATATCCGAGTATAATCTCGGACAAGATGTGTCCGAGTCAGGAGCGCACCATGAAGATCACCGTCATCGGCACGGGCCTGATCGGGTCCCAGCTCGCCGACAAGCTCACCGCTCAGGGCCACGACGTCACGACGGCATCGTTGTCGTCCGGCGTCGACCTGCTCACGGGCGCCGGTCTCGACAAGGCCCTCGCCGACGCCCACACGGTCGTCAACGTGACCAACTCCCCCACCTTCGACGAGAAGTCCATCGAGTTCTTCCGGACCACGGTGGGCAACCTGCTCGCCGCCGGAGAGCGCGCGGGCGTGGCCCACCAGGTCGCTCTCTCCATCGTCGGCGTGGACCAGGTGCCGCAGCTGGACTACTACCGCGCCAAGCTGCTCCAGGAGGAGCTGCTGCGCGGCGGCCCGACGCCGTACTCGATCGTGCGCGCCACGCAGTTCTTCGAGTTCATGGAGCCGACCATGTCGTGGACGTCGGACGAGACGTCCGTACGCCTGCCCGCGACGCCGGTGCAGCCGATCGCCGGCGCGGAGGTGGTCGACGCCCTCGCGGACGTGGTGACCGCCTCACCGCTCGACGGCATCCTCGAGGTCGCGGGACCCGACCGCTTCACCCTCGACGAGATCGGCCGCATCACCCTGACCGCCCGCGGCGACGACCGCCCCGTCGTCGTGGACGCGCAAGCCGGCCTCTTCGCCGCCGTCCAGGGCGACGTCCTCACCCCTGGCCCGAACGCCCGCCTGGCCCCGACCCACTACAGGGACTGGCTCACCACCTGACCGCAGCAGAAACCCCGGCCCACACTCGCGCGTGCGCCGGCCCCGTAGGGATCAGCGGACGGAAGTTCCGCGTACCGGGCAGGCCTGCTCAAGATCGGGCGGAGGCCTCCCGTACCGGGTGCTTGCTCAGGATCGAGACCCGGTTGAAGGCGTTGATCGCGATCGCCACCCAGACCACGGCGGAGATCTCGTCGTCGTTCAGCACCTGTCCTGCCTCCGCGTACGCCCGCTCCTGGGCGAGGGCGTCGGCGGGGTGGGTGGTGGCCTCGGCCAGGGCGAGGGACGCGCGCTCGCGGGCGGTGAAGAGCTCGGTGTCCCGCCAGGCGGCGAGCACCCCGAGGCGCCGGGTGGTCTCCCCGGCGCGGAGCGCGGCCCGGGTGTGGACGTCGAGGCAGAAGGCGCAGCCGTTGAGCTGGGACACGCGGAGGTTGACCAGCTCGACCAGGATCCGGTCGAGGCCCGCCTCGGCCGCCGTCGCACGGACGGTGTCAGCGGTCCTGACCAGCGCCTGGTACGCGGCGGGGCTCTGCTTGTCGAGGTAGATCCTGCCGTTGGACCGGTGGGCCTCCGAGGCCTGCGCCGTCTCGATCACCGTTGCTCCTTCGCCTGTTGTCCCGGGTTGCCTTCGGGACTATGATCACCCATAGTTGTTGAAAACAAAACTACTTTGGTGGGAGAGGGCCCAGGAGATGGATCACACGGACGTCGAGATCGAGGCCGGAGTCGAGGTCCTCACCGCCAGGGACGTCCCGCTGGGCGGACCGCGGGCGATGACCGTACGGCGCACCCTTCCACAGCGGGCCAGGACCCTCATCGGCGCCTGGTGCTTCGCCGACCACTACGGTCCGGACCGGGTGGCCGACTCCGGGGGCATGGACGTCGCTCCCCACCCCCACACCGGGCTCCAGACCGTCAGCTGGCTGTTCAGCGGGGAGATCGAGCACCGCGACAGCCTGGGCACCCACGCCTTCGTACGGCCCGGCGAGATCAACCTCATGACCGGGGGCCACGGCATCAGCCACACGGAGGTCTCCACCCCCGGCACCACCGTGCTGCACGGCGTCCAGCTATGGGTGGCCCTCCCCGACGAACACCGCCACGCCCCCCGCGACTTCCAGCACCACGCACCCGAGCCGCTCCACGTCGACGGAGCGGAACTGCGGGTCTTCCTGGGCACGCTCGCCGGCGGCACCTCCCCGGTGCGCACCTTCACCCCGCTCCTCGGCGCCGAGGTCCTGATCGACGCCGGCGCCACCGTCACCCTCGACGTCGACCCCGGCTTCGAACACGGGCTCCTCGTCGACGAAGGCGATGTCCGCCTCGACGGAACCCCCCTGGGCCGCGCCGAACTCGGTTACGCCGCCCCTGGCCGCACCACCCTCACCCTCACCAACGCCTCCGACCGCACGGCCCGCACGGTCCTCCTGGGTGGCCCGCCGTTCGAGGAGGAGATCGTGATGTGGTGGAACTTCATCGGCCGCAGCCACGAGGACATCGTCGAGGCGCGGGAGGACTGGGAGCGCGCCTCCGACCGCTTCGGCACCGTCGAGGGCTACCCCGGCGCCAGACTTCCCGCCCCCGCCCTGCCCAACGCCACCATCTCTCCCCGCAAGAACCCCACCCGCCACTGAGCCCCGCACCGAGAGGACCTTCGCCATGAGCGAGCAGACCGACAGCACCGCCACCACCGCCACCACCGCCCCCGTCGTCCGCCGCGTCGAGGCCCGCCACCGCTACGAGATCCTCGTCGACGACAACCGCGCCGGCCTGACCGCCTACCGCGACCGCGACGACCGGCGGGTCTTCTTCCACACCGAGATCGACGACGCGTACGCCGGCCAGGGACTCGCCGCGATCCTCGTCGAGCAGGCCCTCACCGACGTCCGCGCCTCCGGGCTGCGGATCGTCCCCGTCTGCCCGTACGTGGCCAAGTTCCTCACCAAGCACGGGGAGTTCGCGGACATCACCGACCCCGTCACGCCCGAGGTTCTCACCTGGCTCGACTCCCAGCTGAAGCGCTGAACTCCTGCCGGAGCGGCGCCGCGGGGCGATCCACCCCGATGCGACCACGAGCAGTACATGCGCAGAGGGTGGCAGTCAGACTCCGGTCCTGACCGCGCGCCCGCAGACAGACCTCCTCGAATCCGGTCCGGTTGTCTGGTCGGAACGACATCATTGGCCCATGGCCGCTCTCAGCCCCGTCCAGTTGCTCACCGCCCATGTCCAGTCAGCCCTGGGGGACGGACCATTCCCTCCGCCAGGTGGCTGGACTCACATGGGCGCCGTCATCTGCGATGTCAGCTTCCAGGCGCGCCGGAAGTACGAGTCGACCATCCGGCCACGCCTTCTCCTGCTCCAGTCGGCATGGCCGGACGCCGTCACCGTCCGCGGCTTCCAGGCACGACTGGCCACGGAGGACCTCGGCGTCGCCATGAAGTTCAACAGCCCCGGCAGAGTCGCGACAGCCCACGCCCTCACCGATCTGCTGGCCGCGCGCGGGGTCGACACCCGCGGTGATCTCCACGATTGGCTCGGCCATGCGGACAACCGCGCGACCCTTCGACAGGTGAGGGGGGTGGGACCGAAGAGCGTCGACTACATCGGCAACCTGGTCGGACGGTCGCAGGTCGCCGTGGACGTGCACCTTCGGGCCTTCGCGGCGGCGGCGGGTGTCGCGGGGCTCCCGTACGAGCAGCTGCGCGCCGTGTATGAGGAGCGCGGACTACCTCGGGCACGAACACGGCGGACTGGAGCACGCCGTCTGGCGGTTCCAGGCACAGGCAGGGTGACCTGCCGCGCAGCGACGCCGTAGATGCCTCACTCTGAGGGCGGAGCGACCGCGAAGACGGACCCCGTGCTCGTTCCCGCGAACACCACACCCTTCAGAACCAGGGGTTCCACAGTCGAGCCGGCCTCGTTCACGAGGCTTCGGTTCGGGTCCCGTCGTTCTGCGCTCCGCCACAGGAGCTCCCCTGCGGCTTGACTGACGCAGACGATCCGCCCGTCACCTGCAGGGAATCCGGCGAGGTCGGGCTCGTCCTGTGCGATCTTCATCGCGATCGCGATGGGTGGGGTGCCGGTGTCCCCGTCGAACGGCCCTCGCCCTGTCGCGGCGTAGGCGAGAACTCCGCCCAGTGCGAACACATCGGCTGCGGGACCCACTTCACGCGGTGCACTCAACTGCTCCGGCGCCATGAAGGACACCGTTCCGAGGATCTTGCCGGTCCGGGTACGCGGCTCCGCCTCCAGGACGCGGGCGATGCCGAAGTCGACGACCCGGGGACCGTCGTCGGTCAGCAGCACATTGCTGGGTTTCAGGTCGCGGTGTACCAAGCCTGCCCGGTGAACGTCACGGAGAGCCTCGGCGAGCCCCCGCCCCAACCGCCATACAGCACCCTCCTCAAGGGCGCCCTCCTCGCGGATGCGACGGGAAAGCGTCGGGGCATCGAAGTACTGCGTCGCCATCCAAGGGGGCTCGGCGTCAGGGTCGGCGCCCACGACCGAGGTGCGTCTCCGCAGTGGCCCGGCTCGCCGCTGTGCCCGAGGCGAGCCGAAGGCTCACAGTCCCGCCCCTCAGGGGCAGCACGGAGGCTAGCGCATTCCGCGTCGGCGACAGGTCGTGTCTCCACCCGCCGCGGCGCCCGCGTTCACCTTCACGCAGGTGAACGCCGGGTCAGCGCCCCTTGTCAGCAGGCTCCAGAATCGCCACGCACTCCACATGGTGCGTCATCGGGAACAAGTCGAACGCCCGCAGCGTCCGTACGCGGTAGCCGCCGTCCTTGAAGTAGGCCAGGTCTCGGGCCAGGGCGGCCGGGTCGCAGGCTACGTAGGCGATGCGGCGGGCGCCCAGGTTGGCGAGGTGGGTGACCGTCTGCTTGCCGGCGCCCGCGCGGGGCGGGTCGAGGACGATGAGGTCGACCTCGGTGATCCGGGTGCGCGGGAGGACGGTCTCGACCTTGCCCTGCTCGATGCGGACGCGGTCGTAGGCGGCCAGGTTGTGGCGAGCGTCCTCGACGGCGCGCTTGCCGGACTCGATGCCCAGGACCGCGCCCTGGTCGCCGACGCGGTCGGCGATGGCGCCCGCGAAGAGGCCGACGCCGCAGTAGAGGTCCAGGGCCGTGTCGCCCTTGCGGGGCATCAGGCCCTGCATGACCGCGAGGACCAGGGTCTGGGCGGCCTTCGGGTGGACCTGCCAGAAGCCGCCGTTGCCGACGCGGTACGTGCGGTCGTCGGCCCGCTCGCGGACGAACGGGCGGCCGTGGACCCGGTGCACCCCGCCGTCGTTCTCGTCCACGCGGAGGACCGAGACCGGCTTGTCGAGTTCGACGAGCGGGAGACGGCCGCCGGGGCGCGGAGTCAGGACCACCTGGCGGTCGCCCGAGCCCGTCGCCGCGATCGCCTCGACCGATGCCATGCCCTCCCAGGTGCGCTTCTCCACACCCAGCTCGGTGACCCCGGGCGCCGCGATCATGCAGTGGTCGATCACCTCGACCTCGTGCGAGCGGTGCCGCCGCAGGCCCGCGTGACCGTCGGCGTCGACCGCGTACTGCACCCGCGTGCGCCACTGCGGGACCTCGCCCGCCGGGAGCTTGTCGCCCTCGGCCGGCATCACGGTGCCGTCCCAGCCGGCCTCCTCCGGGGTGAGCCCGGCGAGGCGCTGGAGCTGTTCGGCGATGACCTCGCCCTTGAGGCGGCGCTGCGCGCCCGGCTTGGCGTGCTGCCAGTCGCAGCCGCCGCACTTGCCCGGGCCCGCGAAGGGACAGGGGGCTTCCACCCGGTCCTTGGAGGCTTCCAGGACCGTAACCGCGTCCGCGCGCAGGTAGCGGGAGGTCTCGTCGCCCTCTGTCACCCGCGCCACGACCCGCTCGCCCGGCAGCGCGTGCCGGACGAACAGGACCCGGCCGCTCTCCGTGCGGGCGATGCAGTGGCCGCCGTGCGCCACCGGGCCGACCTCGACCTCGTACTCTTCCCCGACCAACGAGGGAACAGGTGCGTTCTGCATGATCGGGTGACTCCAGAGGAAAGAGGAAGAGGTGGCGCGGCAGCCCACCAGTCTACGTGCCCTTTCCGGCCGGTTCCTTCGCACGCTTCTCGACCGGGCCGCGACGCACCGAACCCGGCGCGTTCCAGTCCTGTCCCTTCCTTGCCCGCTTCTTCGCCGCCTCGGAGGACCGCAGCTGGTAGGGGACGGAGGTGACCATCACGCCCGGAGTGAAGAGCAGCCTGCCCTTGAGCCGCAGGGCGCTCTGGTTGTGCAGCAGGTGCTCGTACCAGTGGCCGACGACGTACTCGGGGATGTAGACCGAGACGGCGTCCCGCGGGCTCTCGCGGCGGATGTTCTTGACGTACTCGACGACCGGCCGGGTGATCTCGCGGTACGGCGAGTCGAGGATCTTGAGCGGCACGTTGATCCCGCGCCGGTCCCACTCCTCCCGCAGCGCCTTGGTCTCGGCCGGGTCGACGTTGACGCTCAGCGCCTCCAGCTCGTGGGCGTGCAGCAGCTTCGCGTACGCGAGGGCGCGCAGCGTCGGCTTGTGCAGCTTGGAGACGAGGACGACGGAGCGGACCCGGGAGGGGCGGACGTACTCGTCGGGGCGCTCCTCGGCCGCCGCGATCTCCTCGGCCACCGAGTCGTAGTGGCGCCGGATCGCGGCCATCGTCACGTAGAAGATGACCATGCCGAGCAGGGCCACCCAGGCGCCGTGGGTGAACTTGGTCGCGAGGACGACGACGAGGACCAGGCCGGTGAAGAAGGCGCCGAAGGCGTTGATCGCGCGGGAGCGGACCATGTGGCGCCGCTTGGCCGGGTCCCTCTCGGTCTTCAGGTGCCGGTTCCAGTGCCGGACCATGCCGGTCTGGCTGAGGGTGAAGGAGACGAAGACGCCGACGATGTACAGCTGGATCAGCTTCGTCGAGTCGGCCCCGTAGACCCACACCAGCAGCATGGCCGCGCCGGCGAGGAGCACGATGCCGTTGGAGAAGGTGAGCCGGTCGCCGCGGGTGTGCAGCTGACGCGGCAGGTACCGGTCCTGGGCGAGGATCGAGCCGAGGAGCGGGAAGCCGTTGTACGCCGTGTTGGCGGCGAGGAAGAGGACGAGCGCTGTGGCCGCGGCCAGAAGCACGAAGAAGAACGTTCCGTCTCCGAAGACCGCCGCTGCGACCTGCGAGATGACCGGGTCCTGTACGTAGCTCTCGCCGACGGGCTGCCCGTTGCTCAGCAGGTCGTGCGCGGGGTTCTCGGCCATCCGCACGTCGGTGGCGAGCGCCAGGAAGATGATGCCGCAGAACATGGTGACGGCCAGGCCGCCCATCAGGAGCAGCGTGGTGGCCGCGTTCTTCGACTTCGGCTTGCGGAAGGCGGGGACGCCGTTGGAGATCGCCTCGACGCCGGTGAGGGCGGCACAGCCGGAGGAGAACGCGCGAAGGAGCAGGAAGAACAGCGCGAAGCCGGCCAGGCCCTCGTGCTCGGGCTTGATCTCGAAGTCGGCGGTGGGGGCCTTCATGGTCTCGTCGAGGACGATTCCCTTGTAGGCGCCCCAGGCGATCATGATGAAGACGCCGACGACGAAGACGTACGTCGGGATGGCGAAGAGGCTGCCCGACTCCTTGACGCCGCGCAGGTTCATCAGCGTCAGCAGCAGGATGACGGCGACCGCGCAGAGGACCTTGTTCTCCACGACGAAGGGGATGGCCGAGCCGAGGTTCTCGATTCCGGAGGAGATCGAGACGGCGACGGTCAGGACGTAGTCGACGAGCAGCGCGCTGGCGACGGTCAGACCGGCCTTCGGGCCGAGGTTGGTGTTGGCGACCTCGTAGTCGCCGCCGCCGCTCGGGTAGGCGTGCACGTTCTGTCGGTAGGAGGCGACGACCGTGAACATCAGGACGACGACGGCCAGCGCGATCCACGGGCTGAAGTGGTAGGCCGACAGACCCGCGATCGACAGGACGAGCAGCACCTCGCCGGGTGCGTACGCCACCGAGGACAGCGGGTCGGAGGCGAAGACGGGGAGGGCGATGCGCTTCGGGAGCAGGGTCTCTCCGAGCTTGTCGCTGCGCAGAGCCCGTCCGATCAGGATCCGTTTGGGCAGGTCGGTCAGTTTGGGCACGCAGAGGATCGTAAGCGTTGAGAATTCGCCAGGCTCACCACCTCCCCCGATCCGCACCGAATCTCCCAGTCGGTGTCGTGGCGATGGCCCGCTGTGGACCCGGCATGGGCCCGGCGGCGACCTCGGATGCGGTCCCGTCAGCCGTTGCCGCATAAGCTCGGATCGGGCAGCTCGGCAGGGCGCTGCCCGCCACAGCCCGGGCCATTCGGGTGAGGAAAGTTATGAGCAGGGTGTTTTCGCAGGTCAGCAAGACGATCAGGAGTGCGGGGTAAGGGGACGTGCACATCGTCATCATGGGCTGCGGGCGAGTGGGAGCCGCTCTCGCGCAGACCCTGGAGCAGCAGGGGCACACCGTCGCGGTCGTGGACCAGGACCCGACGGCTTTCCGCCGCCTCGGCTCCGGTTTCGGCGGACGCCGTGTCACCGGCGTCGGGTTCGACCAGGACACCCTGCGTGAGGCGGGGATCGAGGAGGCCGGCGCCTTCGCCGCCGTGAGCAGCGGCGACAACTCGAACATCATCGCGGCGCGGGTCGCGCGCGAGATGTTCGGCATCGAGAACGTGGCGGCCCGGATCTACGACCCCCGGCGCGCCGAGGTCTACCAGCGGCTCGGCATCCCGACGGTCGCGACGGTCCGCTGGACCGCCGACCAGATGCTGCGGCGGCTGCTGCCGTCCGGCGCGGAGCCGCTGTGGAGCGACCCGAGCGGTGGCGTGCAGCTGGCGGAGGTGCACACCTCCCCGGCGTGGATCGGCCACAAGGTCAGCAAGCTGCAGGACGAGACGGGTGTGCGCGTGGCGTTCCTCACCCGGCTGGGCGAGGCGGTCATCCCGTCCTCGCAGACGGTGCTGCAGGAGGGCGACCTCGTGCACGTGATGATGCGGACCGACGAGGTCGCCAAGGTCGAGGCGGCCTTCGCCGAGGGTCCTGAGGAGGGCGGTCACTGATGCGTGTCGCAATCGCGGGCGCGGGTGCGGTGGGCCGTTCCATCGCGGGCGAGCTCCTGGAGAACGGCCACGAGATCCTGCTGATCGACAAGGCGCCCACCGCCATCTCTGTGGAGCGGGTGCCGCAGGCGGAGTGGCTGCTCGCCGACGCCTGCGAGATCACGTCCCTGGACGAGGCGGCGCTGCAGCGCTGCAACGTGGTCATCGCGGCCACCGGCGACGACAAGGTGAACCTCGTCGTCTCACTGCTCGCGAAGACCGAGTACGGCGTGCCGCGCGTCGTCGCCCGGGTGAACAACCCGAAGAACGAGTGGCTCTTCAACGAGTCGTGGGGCGTGGACGTCGCCGTCTCGACGCCGCGTCTGATGTCGGCCCTGGTGGAGGAGGCGGTGAGCGTCGGCGACCTGGTCCGGCTGCTGCGCTTCAGCCACGGCGACGCGAACCTGGTGGAGCTGACGCTGCCGCCGGAGTCCGCCGTCTCGGGCACGGCGGTGGGCGACGTGGCCTGGCCGCAGGACACCTCCCTGGTGACGATCATCCGCGGCTCCCGGGTGCTGACCCCGAGCCCGGAGGAGACCCTGGAGGCCGGCGACGAGCTCCTCTTCGTGGCCGCGCAGGCCCGCGAGGAGCAGCTGGAGGACCTCCTCTCGGTCCGCCGCGAAGAGGGCGCGTAGCCACACGACCCGTGCACGTACGGGCATACGGAAGGGCCCGGGACCTCTCAAGGTCCCGGGCCCTTCCCCGTACGAGCCAGGAGCTACGCGCTACGAGCTGCGAGCCACCGCCTATGCCTACGCCTACGCCTCCGGCTGCCCCGCGGCCGTCTCCTTGCGGGCCTTCTCGGCCGCCTCCTCCGCCTCCATCTCGGCGAAGACGTCGATCGGCGGCGGGGCCTTCGCGAGGAAGACCCACGTCAGGTAGACCGCGAGCAGGAACGGCGGGATCTTCAGCGCCACGAGCACCCAGCCGAACTGGGTGGTGTCCGCCCACCAGTAGAGCGGGAAGAGGATCGCGCACTTGGCGAGCAGGATCAGGCCCCAGGCCCAGCTCGCCTTGGTGTACGCCTTCTTCCGGCCGGGGTTACGGGTCCGCCAGGAGAGGTTCTCCTTGAAGACCGGGCCCAGGATGAGACCGATCAGCGGCACACCGGCGAGCGCCGTGATGATGTACGCGAGGGCCAGGCCCAGCGTGTACAGCATTCCCGGCAGGTAGAAGTCCTTGGCGTTGCCGGTCATCATCGCGAAGACCACACCGAACGCCACGCCGAAGACGCCGCTGAAGGCGTGCTTGACCGTGTCCCGGCGGATCAGCCGGACGGCGACCAGGACCAGCGAGACCGCGAGCGCCGCGATCGCCGAGACCTGCAGATTCTTGTTGATCGTGAAGATCGTGACGAAGAGCAGACCGGGCACGACCGTCTCGATCATGCCGCGCAGGCCGCCGAAGGCCTCGAAGAGCGCGGCCTCGGTGACCTCCTTCGAGGCCTGCTCCTGCTGGGCGCCGTGGCTGTCCCGGGCGTCCTGATCCGTCGTCGGCTTGTCGAGCGACGTCACCGGCTACTCCTGTCCGAGCGGTCGGAGCTCGTATTTGGGGTTGAAGAGGACCCGCCGGCCGTGGCTCATGGAGATCCGGCCGGAGGCGATCAGCTTGCGGCCCGGCTCTATGCCCACGATGGACCGCCGACCCAGCCACACCACGTCCAGCGGGGCCGTGCCGTCGAACAGCTCGGCCTCCAGGGCCGGCACACCGGCCCGAGGACGCAGCGTGACCGTGCGCAAGGTACCAGTCACCTTGACTATCTGGCGGTCGGAACAGTCGCAGATGCGCGTGCAGCCCGATGCCTCGGCGTCCTCCTGGAGCTCTTCGGACTCCAGTTCCTCCTGTGAGGAGGACAGCCGGTCGAGCATCCGGCGGAAGCGGCCGGCCGGCTTCTCTGTACGGGGTGCGGCACTCATACAGAAAGCGTACCGGCCCCCGCCGACAGCGGAACCGGCCCGGATCGTCCCGGACGCCGGTGTCCGGGACGGCCCGGACCGGCGTACCGTTTCGCCCCGGATCGGCGGCCTGTTCCGCCCCAGGACCGGCTGCCCGTTTCGACCCGGTTCGGTGGCCGTGTCAGTGCTCGAAGCGGTAGCCCATTCCCGGCTCCGTGACGAAGTGCTTCGGGTGCGAGGGGTCGGCCTCCAGCTTGCGCCGCAGCTGGGCCATGTACACCCGCAGGTAGTTGGTCTCGGTGCCGTACGACGGGCCCCAGACCTCCTGCAGGAGCTGCTTCTGGCTCACCAGGCGGCCGCTGTTGCGGACGAGGACCTCCAGCAGGTGCCACTCGGTGGGCGTGAGACGGACGTCCCGCCCGTCCCGGTGGACCTTCTTCGCGGCCAGGTCGACGGTGAAGTCCTCCGTCTCGACGGTCACGACGCCGTCGTCCCCGCCGCCGACCGGCTCTGCCCTGCGTACCGCGGCCCGCAGCCTGGCCAGCAGCTCGTCCATGCCGAAGGGCTTGGTGACGTAGTCGTCGGCGCCGGCGTCGAGCGCCTCGACCTTCTCGTCGGAGGTCTGGCGCGCCGAGAGCACCAGGATCGGCACGCGGGTCCAGCCACGCAGGCCCTTGATGACCTCGACGCCGTCGAGGTCCGGCAGGCCGAGGTCGAGGACGACCACGTCGGGGTGGCGTTCGGCGGCGAGCCGAAGGGCGGTGGCGCCGTCGGGGGCGGCGTCCACCTCGTACTTGCGCGCCTTGAGGTTGATCACCAGCGCGCGGACGATCTGCGGCTCGTCGTCGACGACGAGAACCCGGGTCATCGAGGGCTTCCTTCTCTCTCTGCTTCGTACGTCTGGAGGAACGGGGTCGTCCCCATGGGCGGGGCGGACGAGGAGGGCGGGTAGGTCGGGGAGGTTCGTGCGGTCACGTGGTGATCCGGGCGGCGGACACGTCGGAGTCCGAGGGCGGCAGCTGCCCGGTCACGGCCCTGAGGGACAACGTCATCGTCAGGCCGCCACCGGGCGTGTCCTCCGCGGTGATCGTGCCCCCCATGGCCTCGACGAAGCCCCGGGCGACCGCGAGACCGAGGCCGACGCCCGAACCCCGCGGGGCGTCCCCGAAGCGCTGGAACGGCTCGAAGATCCGCTCCTTGCTCTCCTCCGGCACCCCCGGGCCCCGGTCGACCACGCGCAGTTCGACCCGGTCGCCCAGTGCGCTGGCGGAGACGGCCACCGGCGTCCCGTCGGGGCTGTACTTGACGGCGTTCTCGACGACGTTGGCGACGACCCGCTCCAGGAGCCCCTTGTCGACCTCCACCATCGGCAGGGTCTCGGGGATGTCCAGCTCGGCGCTCCCGTCCGGCACACCACCGAGCGCCATGGGGACCACCTCGTCCAGGTCGATGGGGCGGATCAGGGGCGTGACGGTGCCGGTCTGGAGCCGGGACATGTCGAGGAGATTACCGACGAGGTGGTCGAGCCGGTCCGCGCCTTCCTCGATGCCCGCGAGGAGTTCCGCCCGGTCCTCCTCGGACCAGTCCACGTCGTCGGAGCGCAGGGAGGAGACGGAGGCCTTGATGCCGGCCAGCGGGGTACGCAGGTCATGGCTGACGGCCGCGAGGAGCGAGGTACGGATCTTGTTGCCCTCGGCCAGCTTGCGGGCCTGTTCCGCCTCGCCCACGAGCCGCTGCCGGTCCAGGACGACCGCGGCCTGGGCGGCGAAGGCGCCGAGCACGCGTCGGTCCTCGGCGGGCAGGACCCGGCCGGTCAGCGCGAGCGCGAGGTGCTCGCCGACGGGCATGTCCACGTCCGCGTCCTCGGGGCGGGCGACGGGGCGCTGTCCCACGCTGGCGGCGCAGACCCACGGCTCGACGTCGCTCTCGCGTTCGAGGAGGACGACCGACTCCATGGAGAAGGTCTCCCTGACCCGTTCGAGCAGGGCCTCCAGGCTGGACTCACCGCGCAGCACGCTCCCCGCCAGGTACGAGAGCACCTCGGACTCGGCGCGCAGCCGGGCGGCCTGGTGGGTGCGCCGGGCGGCGAGGTCGACGACGGAGGCGACGGAGACGGCGACGCCGAAGAAGACGGCGATGGCCACGATGTTCTTCGGGTCGGCGATGGTGATCTGGTGCACCGGCGGGGTGAAGAACCAGTTGAGCAGGAACGAGCCGAAGGCGACCGACGCGAGGGCCGGCAGCAGCCCGCCGAGCAGCGCCGAGGCCACGGTCAGCGCCAGGAACAGCAGCATGTCGTTGGCGAGACCGAGGTCGGCGTCGATGTGGGTCAGGAGCAGGGCGAGCAGCGCGGGTCCCACGATGCCGACCAGCCAGCCCCAGATGATCCGGGAGCGGCCGAGCCGGGCGCCCCGGGCGACGGGCAGGCCGCGGCCCTTGGCGACCTCGTCGTGGGTGACGATGTGGACGTCGAGGTCCGGGCCGGACTCGCGGGCCACGGTCTGGCCGACGCCGGGCCCGAGCATGTACTGCCAGGTCTTGCGGCGGCTGGAGCCGAGGACGATCTGCGTGGCGTTGACCCCCCGGGCGAACTCCAGGAGGGCCGAGGGGATGTCGTCGCCGATGACGTGATGGAACGTTCCGCCCAGGTCCTCGACCAGCGTGCGCTGGACGGCGAGCTCCTTGGGCGAGGCGGCGGTGAGGCCGTCGCTGCGGGCGATGTAGACGGCGAGCACCTCGCCGCCCGCGCCCTTCTCGGCCAGTCGCGCGCCGCGCCGGATGAGGGTGCGGCCCTCGGGGCCGCCGGTGAGGCCCACGACGATCCGCTCACGGGCCTGCCAGGTGGAGCGGATGCCATGCTCGCCCCGGTACTGCTGGAGGTACTCGTCGACCCGGTCGGCGGTCCACAGCAGGGCCAGTTCGCGCAGGGCCGTCAGGTTGCCGGGGCGGAAGTAGTTGGCGAGGGACGCGTCGATCCGGTCGGGTTTGTAGATGTTGCCGTGGGCCATGCGTCTGCGCAGGGCCTGGGGCGACATGTCGACGAGTTCGATCTGGTCGGCGCGGCGCACGACCTCGTCGGGGACGGTCTCCTGCTGGCGCACGCCGGTGATCGACTCGACGACGTCGCCCAGCGATTCGAGGTGCTGGATGTTGACGGTGGATATGACGTCGATCCCGGCCGCGAGCAGTTCCTCGACGTCCTGCCAGCGCTTGGAGTTCCGGGAGCCCGGCACGTTGGTGTGGGCCAGTTCGTCCACCAGGGCGACGGCGGGCTTCCTGGCCAGGACACCGTCGACGTCCATCTCGGTGAAGGTGGCGCCCCGGTGGGCGAGGGTGCGGCGCGGGACCTGCTCCAGGCCGTGCAGCATCACTTCGGTGCGGGGCCGCTCATGGTGCTCCACGAACGCGACGACGCAGTCGGTGCCGCGTTCGACGCGGCGATGTGCCTCGGAGAGCATCGCGTACGTCTTGCCGACGCCCGGTGCCGCGCCGAGGTAGATCCGTAGCTTGCCGCGTCCCATGCCATGACCTTACGTCCAGAGAATCGGACATTCCGCACCAGGAGCAAGGCCGACAAGCTGTATTGACGTGATTCTGATGGGCCCTGCGGCGATGGGGCGGAAAGGTGGCCGGCGCTTCCGCTCGGCGCCGCCACAGGCCTGGCGCGGGATGCCCGGTTTCGGCGGCGCGCGAGCGTTCAGTGCTCGATGATCTCGCCGTCGTTCAGTTCGAGCACGCGGTCCGCGAGGCCCAGGAGCTGGGCGTCGTGGGTGGCCACCAGAGCCGTCACGCCCTCGCTGCGGACCACGGCGCGCAGCAGGTGCATCACGGCGAGTCCGGTCTCCGCGTCGAGCTGGCCGGTCGGCTCGTCGGCGATCAGCAGGGCCGGCTTGTTGGCCAGGGCCCGGGCGATGGCGACGCGCTGCTGCTGGCCGCCCGAGAGCTCGCCGGGCCGCTGGGCCGCGTGGTCGGCGAGGCCGACCAGGGCGAGCAGGAGGGCCACCCGCTCCTCGCGCCCCTTGGGGTCGGCCTTGCGCAGCCGCAGCGGTACGCCCACGTTCTCGGCGGCGGTCAGGATCGGGATGAGCCCGAAGGACTGGAAGATGAAGCCGATGCGGTCCCGGCGCAGCGCGAGCAGCCCGTCCTCGCCCAGCTCGGCGAGGTCGGTCCCGTCGATGGTGATCCGGCCGCCGTCGGGGCCGTCCAGGCCGCCGACCAGGTTGAGCAGGGTGGTCTTGCCGGAGCCGGAGCGGCCCTTCAGCGCGACGAGCTCCCCGCGCGCGAGGTCGAAGGAGACCCCGCGCAGGGCGTGGACGGCGGCCTCGCCCGTGCCGTACGAGCGGCGCAGGTCCTGGACGCGGACCATGGGTCCGCCGGTCGGGTCCTCGGCGACGGCCGTGCCGGACCGGGCGCTGCTCTCACTCATCGCTGTGCTCCCCCTCGTCGAACGTGTGCGCCCGTCAGTATGGGCCGCCGAGGGCCCGCCGGGCCAGGGGCCGGACATGCCGGTGGGCCGTATTCCGGACAGCCTGTCCGGAATACGGCCCACCGGGCTCACTCACGAGGGAGTACGGATATCAGGTCAGCGGACCTCGGTGATCTCCGGTCCGCGCTGGAGCTGACCCATGCCGCCGGAGAAGCGGGAGCCCTCCTGCTCGTCCTGCTGCACGCCGTCCGGCACCATCTGCGCGTCGTTGGGCAGCTTGAGGACGATCGGGTCGCGCGGGGCCATCGGGCCCTCGCCCCGGACCACCACGGTGTCCCGGACGATCTGCTCCAGCAGACCGGCGGCCTCGGGCTGCACCGCGCCCTGACCGGAGATGACTCCGCGCAGGAACCAGCGGGGCCCGTCGACACCCACGAAGCGCACCAGCTGCACACCGCCGGTGCCGTCCGGCAGCTGCACCGGGACCTGGGCCCGCAGCTCCCAGCCCAGCGGCCCCTCGACCTCGTCGATGACACCGCCCTGCTGGGTGATGCCGGAGGCGATCTCCTCGCGGACCTCGCCCCAGATGCCTTCCTTCTTCGGCGCGGCGAAGGCCTGCAGCTGTACGGCGCTGTTCTGCAGCACCACGGTGGCCGCGACGATCGCGTCGCCCGCCACCTCGACCCGGAGCTCCATGCCCTCGACTCCGGGCACGAAGATCCCGCCGAGGTCCACCCGGCCGTCCTCCGGCTTGGAGACCTCGGAGATGTCCCACGGTCCGTCGGGCCGGGGCGCCGGCGGAAGGTTCACCCGACGCGGCGCGCCGGCCGTGTCGTCAGTGTCGACCTCGTCGACGACCTGCTCGGCCTCGCCCGCCGCGTCCTCAGCGGTACCGCTCTTCTTGCGACGTCCGAACACGTCACTGTCCTTCCCGGTCGGATACGACCGAAGCGTATCGATTCCCACCCGTTGTGCCGTCCACGGCGGCATGACCGCCGGTGGACCCGAAGCCCCCCTCGGCCCGCGCCGATCCGGGAAGCTCCGCCACCTCGTGGAAGCGCACCTTCTCGACCTGCTGGACGACCAGTTGGGCAATCCGGTCGAACCGTTCGAACCGCACGCTCTCGCGCGGGTCCAGATTGACCACGATCACCTTGATCTCTCCACGGTACCCGGCATCCACCGTCCCTGGGGCATTCACGAGTGCCACTCCGCACCGAGCGGCCAGGCCGGAGCGGGGGTGCACGAAGGCGGCGTAGCCGTCGGGGAGCGCGATGGAGACCCCGGTGGGCAGGACGGCCCGCTCGCCGGGGGCCAGGACGGCCGCCTCGGTGGTCACCAGATCGGCCCCGGCGTCGCCGGGGTGGCCGTAGGCCGGGATCGGCACGTCGGGGTCGACGCGGCGGATCAGGACGTCGAGAGGGGGGTTGCTCATCAGGGGTTCACCTCGAAGGCGCGGGCGCGCCGGACCTGGTCGGGGTCGGACATGGCGGCCTGGATCTCCTCCGGGCGGCCGTTGTCGATGAAGTGGTCGACCTTGACCTCGATGAAGAGGGCGTCGGCGCGGACGGCGACGGGGCCTTCGGGCCCGCCGATCCGGCCGACGGCGGTCGAGTAGATCTTGCGCCCGTGCACGGCGGTGACCTGGGCCTCCAGGTGCAGGACGGTGCCGACGGGGACGGGCCGGGCGAAGTCGGTCTCCAGGCGTCCGGTGACGGCGATGACCCGCAGCAGCCAGTTCAGGGAGCCGAGGGTCTCGTCGAGCGCGGTGGCGAGGACGCCGCCGTGCGCGAGACCGGGGGCGCCCTGGTGGTCGGCGGTCACCGTGAACTCGGCAGTGACGCTCACGCCCTCGCCGGCCCGCGCCTCCAGGTGCAGCCCGTGGGGCTGCCCGCCGCCGCACCCGAAGCAGTACGCGTAGTGCGCGCCGAGCAGCTCGCCGGGGGCGGGCGCGTCGGGGTGGCGTACCGGCGGTATGGCGTCGGCCGGCGGGGTGAGGGCAGGAGATGTCGCGGTCACAGGCGCAGACCTTACCCGCGAGTCCGGGCGCGGGTCGCGCCGTGCCAAGCTTGGACGCATGCAGCCTTCCGCCTCCTCCCCCGTTCCGCCCGCCGCGGCGGCCTCGGCGCCGCGTTTCGACGAGCGGCTGACCGCCCCAGGATCCTGGTGGGTCATCGCGGCTCTGCTGGGTCTCAGCGGCGGCCTGGTGATGTTCCCGCTGGGCACGGTGCCGCTGCTGGGCGGTGTGATCGTCGCGGGCGCGCTGGCGGCGGCGGCCGTCTCCTCGTACGGCTCGGCGCGGATCCGGGTGGTGGCCGGTTCGCTGGTCGCGGGCGACGCGCGGATCCCGGCGTCGGCCCTCGGGACGCCGGAGGTGCTGGACGAGGAGGAGGCGCGCGCCTGGCGCACCTTCAAGGCCGATCCGCGCGCCTTCATGCTGCTGCGCAGCTACGTGCCGCGGGCGGTCCGGATCGAGGTCACCGACCCCGCGGACCCGACCCCGTACGTCTACCTCTCCAGCCGCGACCCGGAGGGCCTGGCGGCCGCGATCGAGGCGGCCCGCGCGGAGGTCTGAGCCGGCCCGCGCCCGCCGCGCCGGAAGCCGGCGGCTAGAAGCCGATCTGCTTGGGGTTCTCGGGCTGCTCCAGCGGGGGCAGCCCCTCCAGGGCGTCCCAGGGGACCTGTCGCGCGCGCAGGTCCTTGCGGACGTGCTGGGCGAGCTTCCTGGTGTCCCGGCGGTTCATCACGGCGCCCACGGCCGCGCCGACCATGAACGGCATGAGGTTGGGCAGGTTGCGCACCATGCGCTTCATGATCTGCTGGCGCAGCTCGCGCTTGAGCTGGCCGCCGAGCGCCGCGTTCACGGTGGTCGGCTTGGTGGGGTCGATGCCCCGCTCCTCGGTCCAGGAGGTCAGATAGGCGGTCGACCGCTGGGTGATCCCGCCGGGGGGCCTGAGTCCGTACACCTCGTGGAGCTCGGCGATGAGCTTGAGCTCGATCGCGGCGACTCCGGTGATCTCCGCGGCCAGCTCGGCGGGCATGGCCGGGGGTACGGGCAGCATGGCGGCCGCGCCGACGCCGGCGCCGACGGTCGAGCTGGCGTTGCAGGCGCCCGTGACGAGTTTGTCGGCGATCTGCTCGGGGCCGAGCCCGGGGAAGTGCTTGCGCAGGGTCGCCAGGTCCCGGACGGGGACGCGCGGGGCGATCTCGATGATCCGGTCGGCGAGGTAGCCGATGCCCGCTCTGGCGCTCTCGCCGCCGCGCTTCACGCCGCGTTTGACGGCGTCGATCCGCGCGCGGTCGAGTTTCATACGGTCCAGCTGGGCGCGCGCCGGGTCGGCGACGCGTTTGGCGAGGCGGCCGCCGCGTGAGGCTTCCCGCTCCTCCGGTTCCGGAGCCGTGGCTGCTTCGAGCGAGGCCGAGGGGCCTCGCTCGTCGTCACGTGCGCCGAGGGAGGGCAGGAGGGCGGTCTGCTCGGCCGGCGCGGCCTCCTGGGCCACGTCGGCCGCGTTCGATCCGCCCTGGTACGCGTCCGGCCTCCCAGGAAGCCGGAAGCGTCGCTTCCGAGACGGTGAGTCGCCTGCCACGGTCGACCGATCTCAGTCGCAGTCGCGGCAGATCGGCTGGCCGTTCTTCTCCCGAGCCAGCTGGCTGCGGTGGTGCACGAGGAAGCAGCTCATGCAGGTGAACTCGTCGGCCTGCTTCGGCAGGACCCGGACGGCCAGCTCCTCGTTCGAGAGGTCGGCCCCGGGCAGCTCCAGGCCTTCGGCGGCCTCGAACTCGTCGACGTCGACCGTCGAGGTCGACTTGTCGTTCCGGCGGGCCTTCAGTTCCTCAAGGCTGTCCGAATCGACGTCGTCGTCGGTCTTGCGTGGGGTGTCGTAATCCGTTGCCATGTCGCTCTCCCCCTCTGGGTGGTTGCGGTGTCTCCAGCGCACGTAACGCGTGAGAGGCCGGACTTGTGCCCGACCCGAGGCGGAGATTTTGCCTCACATCAAGGTCTGTTACTCAATCGACACCCAACCGGCCCTCTCACGAGTGATCGGCGTTGGGTGGCGAACCGGACCGTACACGGTCCTCCTGCCGCCCTTCACGGGCGCCACCCCGTGTACTTCCCGTCATCCAGGGCCCGGGAAACCCGGACTTTTCCGGGTTTTCCCATGAATTCTCGATCACGGAGAGTAGAGCGCCGGATGCGCGCTCCTGTGATCGATCACACACGTGCGTCTCAGGAACGGGACCCGGAATTCCGCGCAAAGCGAACGGAACCGGTTGGTACTCGAAGTGTGTCAGATCGGCAGAGTGACACGCATCACGAGACCGCCGCCTTCACGGGGCTCCGCGATGATACGGCCACCGTGGGCGCGCGCGACGGATCGGGCGATCGACAGGCCGAGTCCGACGCCCTTGTCGCTCCCGGTCCGCTCCTGCCGCAGCCGTCTGAACGGCTCGAAGAGGTTGTCGATCTCGTACGCGGGAACCACGGGACCCGTGTTCGAGACGACGAGGACCGCCTGACCCTGCTCGGTCGCGGTGGTGACCTCGACCCAGCCGTCCTCCGGCACGTTGTACCGCACGGCGTTCTGGACCAGGTTCAGGGCGATCCGCTCCAGGAGCACGCCATTGCCCTGCACGACGGCCAGGGCGCGCTCGCCGCGGATCTCCACGCCCTTGGCCTGGGCCTCGGCGTGCACCTGGTCGATGGCGCGCGAGGCGACCTCCGCGAGGTCGACCGGCTTGCGCTCGACGATCTGGTTGTCGCTGCGGGCGAGCAGCAGCAGGCCCTCGACCAGCTGCTCGCTGCGCTCGTTGGTGGCGAGCAGGGTCTTGCCGAGCTGCTGGAGCTCGACCGGCGCCCCCGGGTCGGAGAGATGGACCTCCAGGAGCGTGCGGTTGATCGCCAGCGGAGTGCGCAGCTCGTGCGAGGCGTTGGCGACGAACCGCTGCTGGGCGGTGAAGGCCCGCTCCAGGCGCTCCAGCATCTCGTCGAAGGTGTCCGCGAGCTCCTTCAGCTCGTCGTCCGGGCCGTCCAGCTCGATCCGGCGCGCCAGGTCGGAGCCGGCCACCTGGCGGGCGGTCCGGGTGATCCGCCCCAGCGGGGACAAGACGCGGCCGGCCATGGCGTAGCCGAAGGCGAAGGCGATGATGCTCAGCCCCATGAGGGCGAACAGGGAGCGGCGCAGGAGGTCGCCGAGCGCCATGTCCCGCTGGTGCTGCAGACAGGCCGAGACGGCTTCGTTGAGCTGCTCTCCGGTGCCCTGGACGGGGAGCTGGCACCAGGAGGTGGTCGGCTGGACCTTGCCCTCGACGACCTTGAAGGGCAGCTCGGACGCGCTGTCGCCGAGGGCCTGCGCGGTGAAGAGGTAGATGATCGACAGCAGCAGGATGCCGGCGATCAGGAACATGCCGCCGTACAGCAGCGTGAGCCGTATCCGGATGGTCGGGCGGAGCAGGGGCCTGACCGGGTCCCTCGGGTCCCAGGTCGGCTTCGGGGGCGCCTGTGGGTGCGCCGGTGTCGAGGCCACCGCGTCAGATCCGGTAGCCGGAGCCGGGCACGGTGACGATGACCGGCGGCTCGCCCAGCTTTCGGCGCAGGGTCATCACCGTGACCCGTACGACGTTGGTGAACGGGTCGGTGTTCTCGTCCCAGGCCTTCTCCAGGAGCTGCTCGGCCGAGACGACGGCGCCCTCGCTGCGCATCAGGACCTCCAGGACGGCGAACTCCTTCGGCGCGAGCTGGACCTCCTTGCCCTCGCGGAAGACCTCGCGGCGGTTCGGGTCGAGCTTGATGCCCGCGCGCTCCAGGACGGGCGGCAGGGGCACGGTGGTGCGCCGGCCGAGGGCGCGCACGCGCGCGGTGAGCTCACTGAAGGCGAAGGGCTTCGGCAGGTAGTCGTCGGCGCCGAGCTCCAGGCCCTCGACGCGGTCGCTGACGTCGCCCGCGGCGGTGAGCATCAGGATCCGCGTGGGCATGCCCAGCTCGACGATCTTGCGGCAGACGTCGTCGCCGTGGACCAGCGGAAGGTCGCGGTCGAGGACGACCACGTCGTAGTCGTTCACCCCGACCCGCTCCAGGGCGGCGGCGCCGTCGTACACGACGTCGACGGCCATGGCCTCCCGGCGCAGTCCGGTGGCCACCGCATCGGCGAGCAGCTGCTCGTCCTCGACGACGAGTACGCGCACGTCGGTCATTCCTTCCTGTGGGCCCCTGCCCTCAACGCGGACCGGGCGGTCTGATCACTCTTCCGAGCACTGACTGTGCGTGTCCATCCTGCCCCGTACGCGCGTAAACCGGCTGTAAGACGGCCTGCGGGAGGCAGGACCGGGGCGTCACGGAAGGTGGGGGGCGTGTGGAAGCACGGCGGGGGCCAGAGGGGGGCGTGCGAAGAATTCACCTTGTTCTCGGGCCAGTTGAGGTTTCTCTGAGGAAGCACCTGGGGAGGACGTCTGCACACCCCGTGATCACACTCTGCTTCGTGGCACGCGTACATGGCCGCCACGGGCCGCTCTGTCCCCCCAGAGGCTCGCAGCGTGTGGTCCACCCACCCTCGGCACACCCCCGTGCCAACGACCCATGACGAGGGGGCGCAACCATGGACGCTTTCACCGCAGGACTGCTGCAGCGCATAAGGACCGCGCAGACCGACCTCACACGGGCACGCGAGACGGGCGACGACTTCCTCGCGGAGGTCGAGCAGGCCGAGCTCGACGACCTGCACCGACTGGCCGCCGAGCACGGCGTGGAGGTCGGCGCCGCCAGCGTCTGACCTCGTACGGAGAGGCCCCGGTGTCCACGGCACCGGGGTCTCTTCGCATGTCCGGGCCTCGTCGGCCAGGGGCGCTCAGTCGTGCCAGGCCCCGAGCTCCTCCAGGAGCGTCTGGAGGGGCTCGAAGACGCCCGGCGGGGCCGCGACGGCCAGTTCGCCCGACGGGCGCTCGCCGGGCCGTCCGCCGGTCAGGGCGCCCGCCTCGCGGGCGATCAGGTCCCCGGCGGCGAGGTCCCAGGGGTTCAGGCCCCGCTCGTAGTAGCCGTCGAGCCGGCCGGCGGCGACGTCGCAGAGGTCGATGGCGGCCGACCCGCCGCGCCGGATGTCGCGCAGCCGCGGGATCATCCGCTGGGCGATGTCGGCCTGGTGGGCGCGGCGGGTCTGGACGTAGGCGAAGCCGGTGGAGATCAGCGCCTGGTCCATCGGGGGCGCGGGGCGGACCGCGAGGCGGCGCTCGCCGTCCGCTGCGGTGACGTACGCGCCGCCGCCGAGCACCGCGCGGTACGTCTCGTTCCGCATCGGTGCCTCGACCACGCCGACGAGGGCCTCGCCGTCGCGCTCGGCGGCGATGGAGACGGCCCAGGTCGGCAGCCCGTAGAGGTAGTTCACGGTCCCGTCGAGGGGGTCGATGACCCAGCGGACGCCGCTGGTGCCGGGGGTGGCGGCACCCTCCTCGCCGAGGAAGCCGTCGTCCGGCCGGTGCTCGGCGAGGAAGCCGGTGATCAGCTTCTCCGCCGCGATGTCCATCTCCGTGACGACGTCGATGGGGCTGGTCTTGGTCCTGGCGACCGCCAGGTCGTCCGGTCGGCCGTCACGCAGCAGGGCGCCGGCCCGGCGCGCCGCCTCCAGGGCGAGGCCGAGCAGCTCGGTCGACAGGGCGTCGTGCGGTGCGGGGTTCTCGGTCACGGGGCTCCTCAGGCGTAGGGGCTGTCGGCGCCGGCGGCCGCGGGCCGCTCCGCCCGGGCGGGGCAGCAGCCGATCGGGCAGAGGTCGTGGGAGGCGCCCAGGCTCCCGAGCGCGCAGCGCTCGACCCGGGCACCGCGCTCGCCCGCCGCGCGTTCCAGGACCAGGTCCCGTACGGCCGCGGCGAACCGGGGGTCGGAGCCGACGGTCGCCGAGCGGCGCACCGGCAGGCCCAGCTCGGCGGCCTTCGCGGTGGCTTCGGTGTCGAGGTCGTAGAGGACCTCCATGTGGTCCGAGACGAAGCCGATCGGGACCATCACGGCGGCCGGGACGCCGGCGCCGTGCAGCTCCTCCAGGTGGTCGCAGATGTCCGGCTCCAGCCACGGGATGTGGGGGGCGCCGCTGCGCGACTGGTAGACGAGCTGCCAGGGGTGGGCGACACCGGTCTCCTCGCGGACGGCGTCGACGATCACCCGGGCCACGTCCAGGTGCTGGCGCACGTAGGCGCCGCCCTCGCCGTGGTCGCCCACGGGTCCTGAGGAGTCCGCGGCCGAGTCCGGGATGGAGTGGGTGGTGAAGGCGAGGTGCGCCTCGGCCCGGACGGACTCGTCGAGCTCGGCGAGGGAGGCGAGGACGCCCTCGACCATGGGGCGGACGAAGCCGGGGTGGTTGAAGTAGTGCCTGAGCTTGTCGACGCGGGGCAGCGGCAGCCCCTCCGCCTCCAGCTCCGAGAGCGCGTCGGCGAGGTTCTCGCGGTACTGGCGGCAGCCGGAGTACGAGGCGTACGCGCTGGTGGTGAGGACGGCGATGTGGCGTCGGCCGTCGGTGACCATCTCCCGCAGGGTGTCGGTGAGGTACGGCGCCCAGTTCCGGTTTCCCCAGTAGACCGGCAGGTCGAGGCCGGCCCGCGCGAAGTCCTCGCGCAGCGCGTCGAGCAGCGCGCGGTTCTGGTCGTTGATCGGGCTGACGCCGCCGAACAGGAAGTAGTGCTGCCCCACTTCCTTCAGCCGTTCCTTCGGGATGCCTCGGCCGCGCGTCACGTTCTCCAGGAACGGGACCACGTCGTCCGGGCCCTCGGGGCCGCCGAAGGAGAGCAGCAGAAGGGCGTCGTACGGGGCGGGATCGTGCTGATCGGACATGGCACCGATCCTCCCACCCTTCCCCCGCCCTCGGCGGGGAGGGCCCGGGGTGGACGGCCTGCGACGGCCTCCGGCGGCCTTCGGTCCCGCCCGGCCGAAAAAGTGGCTGCGGCATCCAGTTCAAAGCCGTAGGCTTTAGCTATTAATTACACGTTTGAGCCGCTGCCTGCCCGGAGATCACCTTGCCCAGTCCCTACCGCGCGATCTTCGCTGCGCCCGGCACCGCGTCCTTCTCCGTGGCCGGCTTCATCGGCCGGATGCCGCTGTCCATGATGGGCATCGGCATCGTCACGATGATCTCCCAGGTCACCGGCCGTTACGGCCTCGCGGGCGCGCTCTCCGCGACCATGGCGATGTCGGCCGCCGTCCTCGGCCCGCTGGTCTCCCGGTTCGTCGACCGGTACGGCCAGCGCCGCGTCCTGCGACCGGTCACCCTCGTCTCGCTCGTCGCGGCGGCCGGGCTGCTGCTCTGCGTGCAGCAGAAGGCCCCGGACTGGACGCTGTTCGTCTTCACCGCGGTCATCGGCTGCGTGCCGAGCCTCGGCGCCATGACCCGGGCCCGCTGGGCGGACATCTACCGGGGCGAGGCGCGCCGACTGCACACCGCGTACTCCTGGGAGTCGATCGTCGACGAGGTGTGCTTCATCTTCGGCCCGATCATCTCCATCGGTCTGTCGACGATCTGGTTCCCCGAGGCGGGCCCGCTCTTCGCCGCCGTCTTCCTGGCGATCGGCGTCTTCTGGCTGACCTCGCTGCGGGCCACCGAGCCCGCGCCGCACCCCAAGGACGCCCACTCCGGCGGCTCGGCGCTCCGCTCCCCCGGCCTGCAGGTCCTCGCGCTCGCCTTCGTCGCCACCGGCGCGATCTTCGGCTCGATCGACGTGGTCACGGTGGCCTTCGCCGAGGAGCAGGGCCACAAGGCCGCCGCCAGCCTGGTCCTCGCGGTCTACGCGCTGGGCTCCTGTCTGGCCGGCGCCGTGTTCGGGCTGCTGCACCTCAAGGGCGAGCCGTCCCGCAGGTGGCTGGTGGGTGTCGTCGCGATGGCCGTGAGTATGATCCCCCTCCTACTGGCCGGGAACTTGCCGTTGCTGGCCGTGGCGCTCTTTGTCGCGGGCCTCTCCATCGCACCGACGATGGTGACCACGATGGCCCTCGTCGAAGCACACGTACCGCGCACACAATTGACCGAGGGCATGACCTGGACAGGGACCGGGCTGGCGATCGGTGTGGCGCTCGGCTCCTCGGCCGCCGGCTGGGTGGTCGACGCGTCGGGTGCGGAGGCGGGGTACGTGGTGCCCGTCGTCTCGGGCGCGCTCGCGGTCGCGGTGGGTCTCCTGGGGTACCGCCGGCTGCGCAGGCCGGTGCCGACGCGGGAGGGGCAGCGTGAGCACGAAGCCGAGAGCACGGTGGACGAGCGCGAGGGCGGCGAGCAGCCCGTGGCGTAACTGGGCCGGGAACGTCACCTCCCGCCCCGCGCGGGAGGTGAGCCCGGCCTCGGCCGACGAGCTGGCCGAGGCCGTCAGGACGGCCGCCGCCGAGGGGCTTCGGGTGAAGACGGTCGGCAGCGGCCACTCGTTCACCTCGATCGCCGCCACGGACGGTCTGCTCGTCCGGCCGGACCTGCTGACGGGCATCCGGCGGATCGACCGCGAGGCGATGACCGTGACCGTGGAGTCCGGCACTCCGCTCAAGCGGCTCAACGTGGCACTGGCCCGGGAGGGCCTGTCGCTCACGAACATGGGCGACATCATGGAGCAGACGGTCGCCGGGGCCACCTCCACCGGGACGCACGGCACCGGCCGCGACTCCGCCTCGATCGCCGCGCAGATCCGCGAGCTGGAGCTGGTCACCGCGGACGGCGGGCTGCTGACCTGTTCCGAGAAGGAGAACCCGGAGGTCTTCGCGGCCGCCCGGATCGGGCTCGGCGCGCTGGGCGTGGTCACGGCGATCACCTTCGCCGTCGAGCCGATATTCCTCCTCACCGCCCGCGAGGAGCCGATGACCTTCGACCGGGTCACCTCGGAGTTCGACGCGCTACACGCGGAGAACGAGCACTTCGAGTTCTACTGGTTCCCCCACACGGACAACTGCAACACCAAGCGCAACAACCGCAGCGCGGGCCCCGCGGCCCCGCCCGGTCGTGTCGGCGCCTGGATCGACGACGAGCTGCTGTCGAACGGCGTCTTCCAGCTGGCGTGTTCGGTGGGCCGGGCGGTGCCCCCGGTGATCCCGTCGATCGCCAAGGTCTCCAGCCGCGCCCTGTCGGCCCGTACGTACACCGACATCCCGTACAAGGTGTTCACCTCCCCGCGCCGGGTGCGCTTCGTGGAGATGGAGTACGCCCTGCCGCGCGAGGCGGCCGTCGCGGCGCTGCGCGAGCTGAAGGCGATGGTCGAGCGTTCGCCGCTGAAGGTCAGCTTCCCGGTGGAGGTGCGGACGGCGCCCGCCGACGACATCGCGCTCTCCACGGCCTCGGGCCGCGAGACCGCGTACATCGCCGTGCACCTCTACAAGGGCACGCCCCACCGCGCGTACTTCACCGCGGTGGAGCGCATCATGACCGCGCACGGCGGACGACCGCACTGGGGCAAGGTGCACACGCGGGACGCGGCGTACTTCTCCGAGGTCTATCCCCGCTTCGCGGAGTTCACCGCGCTGCGCGACCGACTCGACCCCGACCGGCTCTTCGCCAACGACTACCTGCGCCGCGTCCTGGGCGACTGACGGGCACTCGGGTCCTGGGGCAACCTACGGTCACTCGGCGGGCGTTCCGGCCTTCTCCGGAGCGCCCGCGCCGGTGGACGGCGGGCTCGTCGGGGGCGCCGTGGGCGTCGTCGGGCCGCTGGGAGTCGGGGTCGGCTCGGGGGTCGGCGTGGGCGTCGGGTCGCCGCCGGCGTCCGAGGGGGTGGGCGTGGGGTCGGGGGTGCGGTTTCCTCCGTCAGGCGTTCCGCCGTCGGTGGGGCCGCTGCCGCCGCCCTTCTCCTGCGGATCCTGCCGCTGTCGGGTGGGCGCGTCACCGGACGGCTGCTGCTCCTTCTCCTCGCCGCCGCGTCCGACGACCGTGCCGAAGGTCGTCGTTCCCTTGGTGCCGCTGAAGTCCTGATCGGAGATCAGTTCGTAGGCGGTGATGCCGCCCATGGCGACCACGAAGACGAGCGCGGCCCCGACGGCCGAGCGCTTCCAGCCCCGGACGCGCGTGCCGTGCGTGGTCGCCACGCCGAACTCCTCGTCGTACGGGGGTACGGCGGGCCCGCCGACGGTCGTGAGCACCTGGGTGCGGTCGGGCGCGGGGAGGTCGGCCCGGGCCCTGGACGGCTCGGCGGGGACGGCGGCCTCCCGGATCTGCTCGCCCGTGCGCTTGAAGACGTGCTGGAAGATCGAGCCGCCGCAGGTGGCGATGACACTGATCACACCGGCGCCGAGGATCGTGCCGTACACACCGAGCGTGGAGGCGAGTTTGGCCGCCACGACGGCGGCGACCGCGGAGCCCGAGACCTGAGCGACGCTCAGGTCGAGCTTCTTCTTCTCACCGTTCTTCTCCTGCTCCATACCCACAAGGGACAAATGGGCGAAGTGAATAGTTCCGTTTCCGGGTTTTCTGTGAAGAGCGCCACGTGGGGCCGGAGATCACGGAGACTCAACTCCCGTACCTCCGGAGAAGTTGAGCGGCGCGCCGGTCCACCCAGGTGGCCCGAATGGAGTACTGTGGCGATCCCTGGGTCCGGGCTCCCTCATGGGTGCCGGGTCACGGGGAGGGGGCCGAACGTGGCACTCGAAACCGGCGGCGCCGCGGCACCGTACGGTCGCCCGCTGCGGAGCGTGACATCCGGTCACTCTGCGTCGTAACTGGGTAACCGTGCCATAACGGCGTTCCAGGGTCCATGCCCGACACGCCGGGCAACTCGGCAAGGTTGTGGCAGGCTGCACCCGGGCAGGCCACACTCGACTAGCGGAAGCAGCGACGCACGTGACGTCGGCAGGCACCACCCGGGAGGTCCCCATGCCCGAACTGCGTGTCGTGGCCGTCTCCAACGACGGCACACGACTGGTGCTGAAGGCTGCTGACAGCACGGAGTACACGCTTCCGATCGACGAGCGGCTGCGCGCCGCCGTGCGCAACGACCGCGCGCGGCTCGGTCAGATCGAGATCGAGGTGGAGAGCCACCTCCGCCCGCGCGACATCCAGGCGCGGATACGTGCCGGTGCCTCCGCCGAGGAGGTCGCCCAGCTCGCCGGCATCCCCGTCGACCGCGTACGGCGCTTCGAGGGTCCCGTGCTCGCGGAGCGGGCGTTCATGGCCGAGCGGGCCCGCAAGACACCCGTGCGCCGGCCCGGCGAGAACACCGGACCGCAGCTCGGCGAGGCGGTGCAGGAGCGGCTGCTGCTGCGCGGCGCCGAGAAGGACACCGTGCAGTGGGACTCCTGGCGCCGTGACGACGGCACCTGGGAGGTCCTGCTCGTCTACCGCGTCGCCGGCGAGGTGCACACGGCCAGCTGGACGTACGACCCGCCCCGGCGGCTCGTCCAGGCCGTGGACGACGAGGCGCGCTCGCTGATCGGCGAGACCGACGACACCCTCGCGGCCGCGCCGGAGCCGAGCTTCCCGTTCGTGCCCCGGATCGCCCGGCTGCCGCGCGACCGGCCCCTGGACCGCACGCTCGACCGACAGATCGAGCGCCCTGCTCCGGTGCCCGAGCCGGAGGAGGAGCGGGACTCGCTGACCAGCCTGCTGGAAGCGGTGCCCAACTTCCGGGGCGACATGGTCGTCCCGGACCGGACCACCGAACCGCCCTCGACCGAGCCCGGCGAGGAGCCCGAGGCGGAGGAGCCCCCGGCCCCCGCCGCCTCGGCGGGCGCGGGCTCGGCCTATGCCGACGTCCTCATGCCCCGCGCGGTCTCGGGCCACCGCGACCGCCTGACCGGCACCACGGACCGCCAGGCGGAAGCGGACGGCGTCCGCCCGGGCCGCCGCGCGGCGGTCCCGAGCTGGGACGAGATCGTCTTCGGCACGCGAAGGAAGAAGCAGGACTGACGCCTTAGGGCCGTACGGGCACGTCTGACGGAGAAGGGGCTCGCGCCGGGTTCGGTGCGAGCCCCTTCCGCTTGCCGGCTACTGCGGGTCCGGGCCCTTGGCCACCGGGCGGGCCGGGTCGTTGGACCATTCCGACCAGGAGCCCGCGTAGAGGGCGGACGGGATGCCCGCGAGCGCCAGGGCGAGGACCTCGTGCGCGCCCGAGACGCCGGAGCCGCAGTAGACGCCGACCAAGCCGTCCTCCTGGGCGCCGAGCGCGTTGAAGCGGGCCGCCAGCTCCCGCGCCGGCAGGAAACGGCCGGCCTCGTCCACGTTCTCCGTCGTCGGGGCGGAGACCGCGCCCGGGATGTGGCCGCCGACGGGGTCGATCGGCTCCACGTCACCCCGGTAGCGCTCCGCCGCCCGCGCGTCGAGCAGCAGGCCCGTGCGGGCCAGGGCCGCGGCGGCGTCCGCGTCGAGCAGCCCGACCTCGCTCGGACGCGGCGCGAAGTCGCCGGGCTCCGGGCTCGGGGTCTCCTTCGACAGCTCGTGCCCCGCCGCCGTCCAGGCCGCGAGGCCGCCGTCGAGGACCCGTACGTCCGTGTGTCCGGTCCAGCGCAGCAGCCACCACGCCCGGGCGGCACCCCAGCCGAGCCCGCCGTCGTAGACGACGACCGGCGTGCCGGCGGAGACGCCCGCCCGGCGCATCGCCGCGCCGAAGACCTCCAGGTCCGGCAGCGGGTGACGGCCGCCCGGGCCGGGCGGAGCGGCCAGTTCCGCGTCCAGGTCGACGTAGACCGCTCCGGGCACGTGCCCGGCCTCGTAGTCGGGCCGTCCGGGCGGCCCGCCGAGCTGCCAACGGACGTCGAGGAGCACCGGGCGGCGCGCCGCGGCCAGGTCGCTCGCGAGATCGCTTGCGGAGATGATGGGCTTCATGGGTGCCATCCTCGCGCAGCCCGCCCCCGAACGGACCACGGCCTAGACTCCGCGGGCCGCGGAAACCCGGCGCGGCCGAGGCGCGCGCGGCGCCCGTCGGTGCGAGCATCGTGCACGGGCGCGCCCGAGGAGCGTGTACGGGGCGCGGTCGGCGGGCAGGAAACCCGCGGCGGAAGCCGAGACACCTCCAGGGCCCCGCTCCCACCCCGCCCGCACGGAGGCGTGCGCCCGGGTCCCCCGCACGGCCACGACGATGGTCCGAGGAGAGAGTGACGATGACCGAGGCGACTCGGCGCACACCCGGTACACCCTCTTGGGTGAGCTTGATGGTGCATGGGCTTGACGCGACGCGGGAGTTCTACGGCGCGCTCTTCGGCTGGGAGTTCGTCCCCGGTCCGCAGCAGCTCGGGCCGTACGACCGTGCCCTGCTCGACGGCAAGGAGGTGGCGGGCATCGGCCAGCTGCCGCCCGACCGGCACCTGCCGGTCGCCTGGACCACGTATCTGGCGACCGACGACGCCGACGAGGCCGCGGAGACCATCCGCTGCTGCGGCGGCACGGTCGCCGTCGGCCCGCTCGACGCGGGCGAGGCCGGCCGCCTGGCGATCTGCTCGGACCCTGTCGGCGCCGTCTTCGGCGTCTGGCAGGCCGGGGCGCACCGCGGCACGGCGACCGCCGGGACGCCAGGGACGCCGGTCTGGAACGAGCTCCTGACCTTCGAGACCTCGGCGGTCGCGAAGTTCTACCAGACGGTGTTCCGGTACGAGGTCGAGCCGGTCGTCTCCGCCGACTTCGACTATCTGACCCTCCACCTGGACGGACGCCCGGTGGCGGCCCTGCACGGCGTCGGCACCGCGCTCCCGCGTGACCGGGGTCCGCACTGGATGACGTACTTCGAGGTCGCCGACACGGACGCGGCCGCGCGGCTCGTCACCGAGCTGGGCGGCCAGGTCCTGCGGCCGCCCAGGGAGGGCGCGACGGGGCGGATGGCATTGGTGGCGGACCCGGAGGGGGCGGTCTTCACGATCGTCCACTCGGCGACGGTCTGACGAGCACGGCCGACGGCGAGGCCCAGCGCTCCGGGCCCTCGCCGTCGGGCCTCACCGTCGATCCTCACCTGTCGAGGCTCGACGTCACGCGCCGAGGCGCCGCTCCGGTCGCTCGCCGTCAGGCCTCGTCGTTCAGCCTCTGCCGGCGCGGATCAGGCTCCGGCGCAGTCGGGAGGACGCCCCGACGCGCGGGGCCGGGCCGCCGCCGCCGGGCAGGCTGAGCTGTGTCAGCCGTTCGGCGTCGAAGTAGCGCGCCATGTCCGCGTCGCCCCTGTGGGAGTCGAGGAAGCGGGCGGTCTCGTCCCGGAGCAGGGGGTACAGCTTGGGCTGCATGCAGTGGCCCACGGCCCGGACGAGCGGGGTCAGCGTCTCGGGGCCCGCGCCCGGGACGGCCGGTCCCGCGCCGGTCTCCAGGTCGGGCACGATGTGGTCTACGACGGTCAGCGGCACCCGGTTGCTGTTCTCGACCGGCTTCAACCGCTCCAGGACGGTGTCGGTGCCCACGCGCGCGATCGGCACGCCGTAGTAGACGGACGCGGTGACCATCGCGGTGGAGAAGCAACCGACGACCAGCCGGGGCCGGCACCGCTCGTAGAAGGTCTCGGCGAGCAGCGGGCCGTCCAGCACCGTCAGGCGTACGCCGGCCTCCTCGGCCGCCTCGTTGAGCGCCGTCGAGTAGCGGGCGGGCGCGGTCGGGTGCGGCTTGAAGATCACCGAGGTGTGTCCGGCCGCCGCGGCCCCGCGCATCATCCGGATGTGCAGCTCCTCCTCCTCGTCGGCGGTGAGGATGTCGAGCGCCGCGAGGTACTGGCCGAGGAGGAGGGCGGTGGGCTCGGCCGCGACCGCCTCGGCCAGCGTCCGGTCGCCCTCGGCCGCCTCGGCGATCTCCGCGAGGACCCCGCGGAAGGCGTCGTCGGGGACGAGTTCGGGCTCGACCCCGTACTCGGAGAGCAGCAGCGGGCGCAGGCCCGGCACCAGGTCGAGGTGGAGCAGGCGTCCGATCCGGCAGGCGATCGACTGCGGCAGCTCCTCGCGGGTCGGGCCGTAGCTCATCAGGCCGTCGGCGTAGACCTGAACGGTGGACTCGGCGAAGACGAAGGCGAGCGCCTTGGCCGGGTTGACCTGGATGGACTCCACGATCAGCTCGACCGGGGCGTCCCCGAGGTCCCAGGCCGTGCGGAAGACCCGCTGCCAGAGCGGGGCCTCCTCGGTGCGCGGCGACCAGGTGGCGGGGTGGTGCGGCTGGATCGCCTCGTTCCAGTCGATCACCTCGTCGAAGCGGGTGATGATCCGGTCGTAGCCGGTCATCGTCTCCATCCGCAGCGCGGTCTCGGGGATCGCGGCGTTGTTCGAGACGAGCAGGATCCGGCGGACGTCGGCGGCGGGGCCGAACCGGCCCGCGTCGATCGCCGCGGCGAGGGTGGCGGCGCCGTAGAGCGTGGACACCTCGAAGATCTGGATGCGCGGCTTCGCCGTCGTCGTACGCGGGTTCGCGGCCGTGGTACGCGGGTTCGCGGGCGTCACGGTCATGATCAGGCGGTCCTTCCGGTGGCGCGCAGGCCGCGGAGCAGGGTGCTGCGCGCGGTGTCCATCGTCGCGAGGGTCTCGTCGAGCACCTGCTGCGGCATCCGGCGCAGGGCGTCGGTCACGTTCTGCTTGAGCCGCTTGGTCACGGCCGGTTCGTACTGGTCGGCCTTGCCCATGTGGAAGGCGATCATGGCGCAGTAGGTGCGGACCGCCTTCGGCAGGAAGCGGGCGGCGTCGCGGTCGGCGGAGACCTCCTCCAGGAGGAGGTCGTAGGAGGGGATGAAGTCGAGCTGGCGGTTGTCGGTGATCTGGGTGAGCGAGGTGGTGACACCGCGCCGGTAGAAGACGCCGTGGACGCTGAGGGAGGCGTAGGTGGCGGCGTTGAGGTGCAGGCGCCAGATCCAGAGCCGGTCCTCGGCGGTGCGCAGCTTGGTCTCGAAGCGCGAGCCGCCGTTCTCGAAGAGCCGCCCGCTGTAGATGCCGAAGGGGACGAAGGGGTAGTCGACCATCGTGATCATGCTGGCGGGGGCGATGCCGTCGCGCGGGTCCATCACGGTCTCGCGCTGCTTCGCGGGCGCGTAGCGGATGGCGCGCTTCGTGCCGGTCGACAGGACGTGGTCGGTGCGGGCGAAGTCGCAGCCGAGGGCGTCGATGCCGTCGACCATGGCCCGCAGGTGGCCGGGGGCGTACCAGTCGTCGCCGTCGAGGAAGGTGAGGTAGTCGCCGGTGGCCGCGTCGATCCCGGTGTTGCGTGCCTGGGCCACGCCGAGGTTCGTCTCGTGGCGGATCACCCGGGCGTTCGGGATCCGGTCCCGCCAGCGGTCCAGGACGTGCGGCGTCTCGTCCGTCGAGCAGTCGTCGATCAGCAGGAACTCGAAATCCGGGTCCGCGTTGCTCGCGAGGCTGCGCATGGTGTCGGAGGCATAGATCCCGACGTTGTGGAACGGCACGATGACGGACAACTTGGGCACTCGGACATCCCCACACTCAAGCCGGACGAACAGAAGAGCAGACGAACGGACCAGCGGACGAACAGATCGGCGGATCGGCGGACGGGCGAGCGTCCGCTCGGCGGACGAGCGGGCTCGCGGCGGTGTTCACCTGGGCGCCGGTCGGACGGGCAGCGTAACCACCGTCATTTCCCGTCCGACGAGCCGGACGCGGACTCCAGGTGAACTCTTGACGCCCTCCTGGCGAACCGGCCCCGGAATCCGAGCGCGAGCAGGACGAGCAGGGCGACGGCACCGATCGCGCCGCCGGCGCGCAGCCCCGGCGGCCGGAACGAGCACGTGATCGACGTCGTCGTCGAGTCGAGCGGGACGGCGAGGAGACCGAGGTGGCTCCGGGCGGGCGCGGGGGCCGCGTCGCCCGCCGCGCAGCTCCAGCCGGAGACACGCGGTACGGCGATGACGGCGGTGCCCGTGCTGCCGGGCGGGAGTTCGGCGGTCAGCGTGTGACCGGAGACCTCGACGTCGGTGGCGCCGGTCGCGGTCAACGCCCGTACGGCGGCGTCGAGTCGCTTCTGGTCCAGGCAGCCGATGGGCTGCCGCGGCAGGGCCGGCCGCTCGGAGCCGCGTAGTTCGATCGTGACGGACCCGGAGGCCGGCACGGTGCCCAGGGTCCGCATCGGGCCCTGCACGGACGGGAGTCCACCGAAGAAGGAGACGGGCCGCCCGCCGGCCAGGGTCGCGTGGGCCTTGAGTTCGGGTGCCCAGAGCCAGACGCCGGAGCCCGCCGGGCAGGAGGCCGTCAGTGTCGTGGCACCGCCGGGACCGTCGGTGCGCCGGACCTGCTCCGGAACGGTGTAGACCCGCGAGCCGAGCAGCAACTCCTGGTTGGCGAAGGCGGAATCGCCGAAGACGGCGCGGGTGCCGTCGTCGCTCTCCGCCCCTGTCCCTGCCCCTGCCCCTGTCCCTGTCCCTGCCCCTGCCCCTGTCCCGCGTGCGGGCAACCGTACGTCCGGACGGACCGTCACGAGCGGCGGCACGGGTGTGTCGGTGACGGTGATGTCCGCCTCGGGGAGGCTGTCGGTCGTCACGCGGTCGGTGGGCGTGGATCGCATGCGGGTGCCGATGGAGAAGATCGCGTCGGTCACCGGGTTGTCGAGCGTGGTCAGATGGCGGCCCTTGGCCCAGAAGCCGAAGCCGAGCGCGGAGAGGGTCTTGTTGTACGACTCCGCCGTGAGGCTGGAGTAGTACTCGGAGCTCTGGCCGCCGACGAGCAGGACGTCGTTGCCGCCCGGCAGTTCGCCGGGGTCCGTGCGGTGGCGTGGCCAGGCGTCGTTGCCGGCGACGGCCCGCCGCATGTCCTCCTGCCAGGGGCCGACGCGCGGGGACCAGTGGACCTGGTTCAGCGACTGTTCGGCGATCCTGCCGCCGGTGACGGCGGCCTCGCCCGCCTGGGCGACGACGAGGAGGACGACGGCCAGGGCGGGCAGGACCTTGACGCCGACCCGGTACCGCCGAGCGAGCAGGACGGCGACGGCGGCGAGCGCCGCGAGCACCAGGGCGGCGGCGAAGGCCGGGTAGGTCCAGCGGTCGACGACGAGGCTGCCACGGGCGGCGAAGGCGAGGGCGGCGAGGACGGCCGCCCCGCCGAGGAGAGCGGGCAGCGGGGGCAGCCCGCGGGCGGTGGAGAGCCAGGCCGCGATCAGCAGCAGCCCGCAGAGCACGAAGGTCTGCCGGTACGGGATGCCGTTGGGCGAGGCTCCCGCGTGCCACAGGAGGTGGGTGGGGCCCCATTGCAGGGAGAGCGCGACCAGGACGATCGCGGCCGTCCAGGCGAGGCGGGTCCTGAGCGCCACGGTGCCGTTGAAGGGCAGGGTGAGCGCGAGCGCGAGCGCCGGGGTGCCGATGAAGAGGGCTGGGCTCGCGACGCTGGCCGTGGCGGGCAGCAGGCGGGCGAACACCTCGGTCCAGGCGACGGCGGTGAACGTCACCTCGGGCGTCGGGTCTGCGGTCTTGGTGGCGACGTAGATGACCAGGACGAGCGGGGTGGCGAGGCCGATGCCGAGGAGGACCGACCAGGAGGCGCGCAGCAGCCCGGCCAGCCGTCGACGGGCCGGTCCGCTCTCGGTGAGCAGGCGGACCGTCAGCACGACGGCGGCGCCGAGGGTCGCCATGTACGCGGTGTAGAAGTTGGCGTACCAGGCCAGGGCGACGACGAGCGGTCCGAGGACGGGCCTGCGGCCGCCGCGGGCCCACTCGCCCACGAGGCAGAGAAGAGGGAAGGCGAGCAGCCCGTCGAGCCACATCGGCACGGTGGTGCCGTAGTTGAGGGTCCAGCCGCAGAGCGCGTACGCCGCGCCCAGGACCGCCGCGATCTGCCAGGGGCCCCGCCGGAGCCGGAGGAGCAGAACCGCCATGGCCGCGCCTGCGGCGGTGATCTTGGCGGCGGTGACGACGTAGAGGGCGAGTTCGATCCGGTCGGCGGGGAAGAGCACGACCAGCAGGTCGAACGGGCTGCTCAGATACGTGCCGTAGTCGCCGAGGAAGTTCGACCCGAAGCCCGCGCTCCAGTTGAGGAACAGATCGCCGTCGGCCTCGCCGAGGAGGAGTCGCCGCCAGTAGGCGTGGAAGGGCAGGTACTGCTGGCCGAGATCGACGGTGTTGCGGGTGGTGGGCCCGAACGGATGGTGGCCGGCGACGAGTCCGCCGAGGCTGAGGACGAGACAGGTCAGCAGGGCGGCAGCGGCAGCCGCCCGGGTACGGATGCTGCGCCGGATCCGGGCGGGAGGTCGCTCCTCGCCGGGGCGGCTCCCGCCGCCGTCCGCGGCCCCCGGCCGCTCGCCCTCCGTGCGCGCGCCTTCGCCCCGGTCGGGCACGGTCTCGGCAGCAGGCGGCACTCGTCCTCCGGGGGTGTCTCGCGTGGCGCGCGGGTGCGCGTAGGCCCGGTGTTCACGTTCACGTCACGGGCAGAGAGCCATTACCTCCGAGCCGGGCGACTCGGATCCGATCAGCAAGCGGTCTTCCGGCACACCCGAGGTGAACACGAGGTGTTGCGACCGGTGCGGCCACCGATCCCCGCGACGCGGCGGCGGTGGCGAGCCGCAAGGCCTCTCAAGGAACCCCGCGCACGACGACAACCACCCTCCGCAATACCCTCCGCTTGCATTTAGCCAGCGTCTGCAATTATTGTCGAAGTACGCAAAACCCCCCTGCAAGCATTCTGGAAGGTGCTCCACCATGCCTCTCGCGCTCCTGGCCCTCGCCATCGGGGCCTTCGGGATCGGCACCACCGAATTCGTGATCATGGGCGTGCTTCCCCAGGTCGCCGGCGACTTCGGTGTCTCGATCCCCACCGCCGGCTGGCTGGTGACCGGCTACGCCCTCGGCGTCGTGTTCGGTGCCCCGCTCCTGACCGTGCTCGGCACGAAGGTGTCCCGGAAGAAGATGCTCCTCTTCCTGATGGGCCTCTTCGTCGTCGGCAACCTGCTCTCCGCCGTCGCGCCGTCCCTCGGCATGATGCTGGCCGGCCGGGTCGTCGCCTCGCTCGCCCACGGCGCCTTCTTCGGCATCGGCTCGGTCGTCGCGGCGGACCTGGTCGCCCCGGAGAGGAAGGCGTCCGCGATCTCCCTGATGTTCATGGGCCTGACCGTCGCCAACATCGTCGGCGTCCCGCTCGGCACGTACATCGGCCAGGCCGCCGGCTGGCGCGTCACCTTCGCCCTCGTCGCCGCGCTCGGCGTGATCGGCTTCCTCGGCGTGGCCCGGCTCATCCCCGCGACCGCGACGGGCCGGTCCGGGACGGCGAACGTCCGCACCGAGTTCGCCGCCTTCAAGAACGTGCAGGTCTGGCTGGCCATGGCGATGACCGTGCTCGGTTACGGCGGTGTCTTCGCGGCCATCACGTACATCACCCCGATGATGACCGAGGTCGCCGGCTACACCGAGGCCGCCGTGACCTGGCTGCTCGTCCTCTTCGGTATCGGCATGTTCCTCGGCAACCTGCTCGGCGGCAGGTTCGCCGACCGCGCCCTGATGCCCATGCTGTTCGTGTCGCTCGGCGCCCTGTCCCTCGCCCTGCTGCTCTTCACGGCCACCGCGCACCACAAGGTCCTCGCCGCGATCACCCTCACCCTGATCGGCGCCCTCGGCTTCGCCACCGTCCCGCCGCTCCAGAAGTGGGTCCTGGACCAGGCCAAGCAGGCCCCGACGCTCGCCTCGGCCGCCAACATCGGCGCCTTCAACCTCGGCAACGCCCTGGCCGCCTGGCTCGGCGGTGTCGTCATCGCCGCGGGCCTCGGCTTCACCGCCCCGAACTGGGTCGGCGCGCTGCTCTCCGGCACGGCCCTGCTCCTCGCGTTCCTGGCCGCCTTCCTGGACCGCCGTACGCGGACGGCGACAGCAAGGGCGTCGGCCGAGTCCCAGTCCGGCCGGCCCCAGGCCGCGGCGCCGGTACCTGCGAGCCTGCACTGACCCCCCGTAACTCCCCTACTCCCCCACGCACACCCCCTCACCGATGAAGGAAGACAGCACCATGAGCACCACCTCCACCGTCACCCCGCTGACGACTCAGGACGCCGAGCTCCTGCTCTCCACCGCCCGTCGCGCCGCCGAGGAGGCAGGAGTCACCGTCAGCGTCACCGTCCTGGACGCGGGCGGCCACCTGCTCGCCTTCCGCCGCGACGACCGCGCCGTCCTGATCTCCGGCGAGACCAGCACCCGCAAGGCGTACACGGCCCTCCAGCTGAACGCCCCCACGGCCGACCTGGTCGACCTGGTGAAGCCGGACGGCCCCTTCCACAGCCTGACGACGGCCCTCGACCGCCCCCTGCTCTTCATCGCCGGCGGCCTCCCGGTTCACCGCGACGGTCGGCTCATCGGCGCCCTCGGCGTCGGCGGGGGCGCCCCGGAGCAGGACCACGGCTTCGCGACCGCGGCCGTCGAAGCCCTCGACGCCGAGGCACACTGACCCGGCCGAGCCGGCTCACCAGTAGGTCGGTTCCTCGTACCAGTGCTCGGACTCCGGGCACCTCGCGCCGTAGACGTCGAGGATGTGCACGCGGATCACCGCGATGCGCTCCTCGACGAGCTCCGCGTACCGGCCGTCCTGCGTCCGTTCCGGCCCCCCGACGCTCCCGACGAGGCCTGTGGCAAGGAGCTCCTGTCCGATCTCGTCGCCCGGTTCCTGTGATGGGGCGGACACCTCGACCGTGCCTTCGGCTGCCGTCCAGTACCAGTTCAGAGGGTGCCCCGCGACAATCCGCACCCAGGGGTTGTCCTGGAGGTGCCGCACGAATTCTCCGTCCGCGGCTCCGACCAGCCGCGCCAGGCGAGCTTCCCTGTCCAGGACGTACTTGTGCTCCGGTCCGCTGCTCTCGCCGACCGTCCCGTATCGGGTCACGCGGCCGGACTCGGGCCAGGCCGTGACACCGCCCTCACTGACGTACGTTTTGAGCCCACCGTCGAAGCTCCGGTATCCGAAGAACTGGAAAGCTTCTTCCGCAGACAGCGGTCCGCCGTCCGGGAACCCCTGCGGGGCACTGCCGAAGTAATACACCGTCTCCCCCGTTCACCCGGCTGCCTCGCCATCCTAGGCAGGATGAGTCGGTGGCGGCGGGGACGGGTCAGCCCGGCGTGACCGGCAGGACGTCAGGCGACAGCGCCGCGGCTCGCGCCGTGGCGCTGGTCATCATCTTGCGATGGTGGCGTCGGCAGAGCACCTCGTAGCCGATCTCGTCCCCCGCGTTCACATCACCGACGACGACCTGCGCACCCTCGACGACCATCGCGCCGCCGACGGTGCGCGCGTTGTGGGTGGCCCGGGCTCCGCACCAGCACAGCGCCTCGACCTGGAGCACCTCCACCCGGTCGGCGAGCTCCACCAACCGCTGGGAGCCGGGGAAGAGCTTCGAGCGGAAGTCGGTGGTGATACCGAAGGCGAAGACGTCGAGTTCGAGGTCGTCCACGACCCGGGCGAGCTGGTCGATCTGATCGGGCGACAGGAACTGCGCCTCGTCCGCGATGACGTAGTCGCAGCGGCCGCCCTGGGAGAGATGGCCGACCAGGTACGCGTAGAAGTCGAAGCCCTCCGCCGCCTCGACCGCGTCCGTCACCAGCCCCAGACGCGAGGACAGCTTGCCCTCGCCCGCCCGGTCGTCGCGGGTGAAGATCATGCCCTGCAGTCCGCGGGTGGACCGGTTGTGCTCGATCTGAAGAGCGAGGGTGCTCTTTCCGCAGTCCATCGTTCCGGAGAAGAACACCAGCTCGGGCATGGGGAGTCGGGACCTTTCAGGTCGGGGTGGGGTGAGGGGGACGGGCGTACGGGTTCGGGGTCAGGAGCGGACTTCGAGGAGCGGGACCAGCTGCTCCGCGGGGGTCATCGATCCGTGCACACCGACCATCGCCGACTCGTGGGGCTCGTTGACGGAGGCGGTGATCACGACGTCGTCGTGGGCCGCGGCGACGACGTCGCCGATCCGCCCGAGGACCCGCTCGTCGACCCCGTCGCCGAACCAGCCGAGTGCGACGGCCTCCTCGCGGCTCGCCACCCAGAACTGCTCGCCGAGCACTTCCCGCCAGCAGGTGAGCACATCGGCCTCGGCCCCCGGCACCGCGTAGACGTGCCGGGCACGTCCCTCGCCGCCGAGGAGGGCGACACCCGCGCGCAGCTCCCAGTCCTCGTCGAAGTCGATCCGGTGCTGGTCGTCGAAGGGGATGTCGACCATGCCGTGGTCGGCCGTGACGTACAGGGCCGAGCGGGGCGGCAGCTGCTCGGCGAGGCGCTGGACGAGCCGGTCGACGAACATCAGCTGACCGCGCCAGGCGTCCGAGTCGATGCCGAAGCGGTGTCCGGCCCCGTCGAGTTCGCTGTAGTACGTGTACACCAGCGAGCGGTCGCCGGCCGCGAGCTGCTCCGCGGCGAAGTCCATCCGCTCCTCGCCGGAGAGCCTGCCGTGAAACGTCCCACCGCTCAGCGCGATCTTGGTGAGCGGCGTGTCCTGGAAGATCGGCGACGAGACCTGGGCGGTGTGGATGCCGGCCTCGTGGGCGAGCTGGAAGACGGTGGGGTACGGCTGCCAGACCTGCGGCGAGGTCCACGGCTTCCAGCGGAGCTGGTTCATCAGCTCGCCGGTCTCCGGGTTCCGGACGGTGTAGCCGGGCAGCCCGTGCGCGCCGGGGAACCGTCCCGTGCCGACCGAGGCGAGCGAGGTCGCGGTGGTGGCGGGGAAGCCCGCGGTGATCGGGCGCCCGGTGCCGCCGCGCGAGGAGCCGAGGAGCGAGGTGAGGTACGGGGCCTCGTCCGGGTGGGCCTTGATCTGCTCCCAGCCGAGGCCGTCGATCAGGAAGAGGCAGTTCCGGTCGGCCGGGGTGAGCTCGGCGATCCGGGCGTCGAACCCGGGGGCGCCCTGCCCGGCGACGAGCGTCGGGAGGACGTCGGCCAGCGAGCCGGTGCCGTACTCGGGGAGGGGAGCCGTGGCGAGATCGAGCGGCACGGGATCGTCCGGCCAGCCGGAGGCCACTGCGGTGGGCTGGACCATCAGCGGGTCGCCGCGGTGGCTTCGGAGAGGGACTGGGCGAAGGCGAGGGTCTGGCGGACCGTGTCCGGGCCGTCGCCGGCGTCGCTGACCCGCAGGCTGAGGTCGTCGGCGGTCGCGTTGCCGGTGTAGCCGTGGTCGGCGTCGCAGTTCGGGTCGCCGCAGGCGGCGGGCTCCAGGTCGATCCGCGAGACGGCGCCCCAGCCGATGGTGAGGACGACCTCGCGGGGCAGGGTGCCGGGGGTGTACGACTCCGGGTTGGCGACGACCCGGCTGACGACGACGGAGGAGATCCGGTCGAGCTTGACGGACTCGGTGGAGGTCGTGGCGTACGGGGTCGGGGAGCTGCTGTCCGCGGCCTGCTCGTCGGTGTGGCTGACGATGAAACGGTTGGCCGTCAGGACGAGGACCGTGACATGGCGACGGACCTCGTTGGAGTCGAAGGTGGTCTCCTGGTGCACGAGGTACGACGCGATCGGCTCGCCGCCGACGGCGGCCTCCACCGCCTCGGCCACGAGGGCCGGGTAATAGCCGCTGCGCTCGATCGCCGCGCGCAGCCCCTGGGTCGTCGTACCGGTCTTCGCCATGGACTCCATCCTAATCCGTCGGAAGGGGCACTCCGGGACGGTCCGGCCGTCTCGTCGAGGCCGTTCCCCGGGGCTGTGCGGCCTTGCTCGGCCTGGCTGCTCCCGGGGTCCCTCGTGGTCCCTGGTGGTCGTCGTCCTCCCTAGTAGCTCGGAAGGCTGCGCGGGCCGAGGTCGGTGCGGGGTGGCGGTGGGGCGAGCCGGACCGTCGCGCCGAGCACGGAGAGACCGTGCGGGGCGACGACGACCGGCTCCAGGGCGATCGCGACGACCTCGGGATGGTCGTCGACGAGCCGGGAGACGCGCAGCAGCAGCTCCTCGAGCGCGGGCGTGTCGACCGGGGCGGAGCCGCGCCAGCCGAAGAGCAGGGGGGCGGTGCGGATCGAGCGGACCAGTTCGGCTGCGTCCCGCTCGGTCGCCGGGACCAGGCGGTGGGACATGTCCCCGAGCAGCTCGGAGGCGGCGCCGGCGAGGCCGAAGGAGAGCACGGCGCCGACGGCGGGGTCGATGGCCGAGCGCACGACCGTGTCGACGCCACGCGGCACCATCGCCTGGACGACCGGCTGCAGCTCGGCGGGCTTGCCGAGCTGCTCGGTCATTTCGGCGTACGCGGTGCGGAGTTGTTCCTCGCCGGCGAGGTCGAGACGGACGCCGCCGAGGTCGGGGCGGTGGCGCAGATGAGGGGCGGTCGTCTTGAGCGCGACCGGGTAGCCGAGCCGGGCGGCGGCCTGCACGGCGTCGTCGGGGGTGGGCGCGGGCAGGGTGGGGAGGACGTCGATCCCGTACCGCCCGAGCAGCTCGCGCGCAGCGTCGGCGTCGAGGGTCACGCCGCGTGCGTCCGCGTCCGGGCCGAGCGCGCGTTCGATCTGCGCGGCGGCGCCGCTCTCGTCGATCTCCTCGAACTCGGGCACCCGGCCGGGCTCGACGGCCTGCCGCCGCCACTGCCCGTACCGCACGGCCTCGGCCAGCGCCCGCACCGCCCGCTCGGCCGCCGGGTAGGCGGGGATCACGCCGGGGCGGGTGGAGGCGGGGGCGGCGGTGCGAGCAGAAGCGGGAGCCGGCGTGGCCTCCGCGCCCGCCGAAGCGGCGGCGGCGGACGGTGCCTGCCGTGCGGGTGGTACGTACCCATGACGTCGCCGACCACGCGGGCGCACTTGTAGAAGCCCTTCTCGGGCCGGTAG